>NZ_CBFHAZ010000035.1:0-55083 GCF_965653655.1 Pseudomonas onubensis
GAAGTCAGCGGTCTTTTGATCTGCGCTTTTGATCTTGATCCTGATCTGAAATCGCCCCGTCAAACACGATGGCCGGAATCTGACAGTGATTTGGGGGGTAAACCGGCAGGGATGCCGGTTTAGCCGCGCTGGGCCAAGGATGGCCCATCGCGGCGGCCCCCCAAATCACTGTCGGATTGCGGGCATGCCGAGCCATAGCGAGGCACCGAGTGTTGGGGCGAAGACCTTTTGGTTACTTTTGTGTCTTTACAAAAGTGACCCGCCGTCAGGGCGGAACCATAGGCCGCCGTTACCTAAATAACGGATATGCACACCACCACCAATACCCCCACAAACCAAACCCCGCAATAGCGGGGCTTGATCACATCCAGACGAAACCTACTTGGGCGGCACCCAGGTAACCTCGGTTATCCCAAACTTCTCCGCCCAGGGCCGGGTGGTTTTCTTGACCTGCTCATGACCCACGCGCCCGATGCGGCTGACATGCGCAATGTCAGCATCGACCGCCGCCCAGTGCCACGCTTCAGCGTTATTCATCACTTCGGCGCGTACCACAAAGGACTTCGGTTGACCGTGCAGTTGATAGTGAATGGTGTAGATTTTTGCGGTACTCATGTTGCCTCCCTGTCTTGTTATAGATGGATAGGCGGGCGTTCAAAAAGGTTCACTCAAAATGACAAGTCGCACACCGGCGCGGCATAGTGACGCACTCGCCACGCGCCCAAGGATCGCGCCATGTCCCGATTGACTCACAGCCAGCTCTACCTGCAGCGTCTGGGCTACGACTCACCCCCGCCGCCCACGCTCAAAACCTTGCAGGACCTGCAGCTGCGGCACGTCTGCACCTTCGCTTTCGAGAGCCTGTCGACCTTGCTGCATGCTCCGGTGCCGATCGACCTGCCCAGCATCGAGCAAAAGGTCCTTCTGGACGGGCGTGGTGGTTACTGCTTCGAGCTTAACTACCTGTTCCTGGCGCTGTTGCAGGAGCTGGGCTTCGACGCCCGCGGGCTTACCGGCTGGGTAGTGATGGGCGGCCCTGTGGATGCGCGCACCGGGCGCACCCATCGCCTGAGCCTGGTGACCCTGGAGGGCGTGCGTTATGTCACCGACGTCGGTTTCGGCGGCATGGTGCCCAGCAGCCCGTTGCAGCTGGACACCGAGGCGCCCCAGGCCACCGACCATGAGCCTTATCGCCTGACCTTCAACGGCGCCGATTACACCTTGTGGGCGCAGGTGGGCGAGGAGTGGCGTGGCTTGTATGTGTTCGACCTGCAAGTGCAGGCCGATATCGACTACACCATCGGCAATTGGTACGTGTCGACACACCCGGCCTCTGTGTTTGTCGGCCAACTGAAGGCGGCGCTGTTGGCGCCGGGTAAACGCCTTACCCTGGCCAACGCCCACTACGCGGTCCATCACCTGGACCGGCCCAGCGAAAAACGTAAGATCGAGAGTGCCGATGAGTTGCAGGCACTGCTGCGCGAAATCTTCGGCGTCCGCCTGCCCGCGCATCCACAGTTGCACGACACGCTGGAACGGCTGGTGAAGGCTTAACTGTCCGCCCAAGCCCCCTTTGTGTCCGCCAAAACCCTCAACGCAGAGCCGTGGCTGCCTTAGTGTGGAATCCACTTTCCATACTAAGAAGAGAGGGTGTCCATGCGCCGCGTCGTATTATCGTTGGCTGTGCTGGGCCTGCTGACGGCCTGTGACAATCCGCCCAAACCTGCCCCCGAACGTGCCAGCGCAACCACGGCCATGCCCACCGACCCGGCGCTGGCGCAGGTCTACGACACCAGCTGCAAGCTATGCCACGCCAACCCGGCCGCCGGCGCACCGCTGGCGGGCGACAAGGCCGCCTGGAGCCCACGTGTCGCTCAAGGCGCCGACACGCTGCTGGACCACAGCATCAACGGCTACAACGGCATGCCGCCGATGGGGCTGTGCATGCAGTGTTCCGAAGAGCAGTTCCTGGCGCTGATCAGCTTTATGGCCGGTGTTCAACTCCCATAATAAAAAGAGGTGGTGGATGGCGCTTTCACGGCGGCAACTGTTGCAACGCTCGGCAGTGGCCGGGGCATTCCTGGCCCTGTCGAGTAACCCGGTGTTGGCTCAACTGGCCCGTGCACCACGGCTGATCCCGTGGCGCAACTGGTCGGGCGCGCAGACCTGCCTGCCGCTGACGCGGCTGGCGCCCAAAGACCTGGATGAATTGGTGCAGGTGATTCGCCAGGCGCCGAGCACTATTCGGCCCGTAGGCTCGGCGCATTCCTTCAGCGCCCTGGTGCCCACCGACGGAACCTTATTGTCGCTGAGCTACTTCAATGGGCTGTTGGAACATGACGCCGCAACCTTGCAAGCGACCTTCGCCGCCGGCACACCGATGTCACGCATGGGGCCGGCGCTCAAGGCCGTCGGCCAGGCGCTGCCGAGCATGGCGGACATCGATTACCAGACCCTGGCCGGGGCGATTGCCACCTCCACCCATGGCACCGGCGTGGGCTTTACCTCGTATTCCGGTTGCGTCACCGGGCTGCAACTGGTCACCGCACAAGGCGACGTACTGGACTGCGACGCCCAACGCCATCCCGAGGTGTTCAGCGCCGCGCGCGTGTCCCTCGGTGCGTTGGGCGTGGCCACCCGGATCCGCTCGCAGAACCGCGCACCGTACCGGCTGCGCGAGCGTCAGTGGATCGCCAAGACAGAGGAACTGTTGGAGGACGTAGACAAGAACACCCGCGAAAACCAGCACTGGGAAATGCTCGTGGTCACCCATTCCGACTACGCGCTGTCCATCGCCCTCAACGAAACCGATGCCCCCGAAACACCTCCCGTCGACCCGGCGGAGGCGGGCGGCAATGAGTTTGTGTCGATCATCGAAAAGCTCGACAAATATGGCAGTGATTTCCCGGGCACTCGCCGCACCTTGCTCAACAGCCTGCGCTTTTTCGCCAGTTTTGAAGATCGCGTGGCCGAGTCGTTCCAGGTCTATGCCAATGTGCGCAACGTGCGTTTCAACGAGATGGAATACTCGGTGCCCGCCGAGTACGGCCCTGCATGCCTGCGAGAAATTCTCAAGCTGATCACCGACAAGGACCTGCGCACCTGGTTTCCCATCGAGTACCGCTACGTCAAGGCCGATGACATTCCCTTGAGCATGTTCGAGGGCCGCGACAGCTGTTCGATTTCGGTCCATCAGCATTACGCCATGGACCATCACAACTTCTTTGCCGCCGTGGAGCCGATTTTCTGGAAGTACGCCGGCCGCCCGCACTGGGGCAAGTTGCACACCCTCAACGCGCGCACCTTGCAGCCGCTGTACCCGCGCTGGGACGAATTCACCCGCGTGCGCCGCGAGCTGGACCCGAGTGGCAAGTTCCTCAATGCGCACCTGTCATCGATTCTGGGAGTGGCCTGATGAAACGCCGACATTTTGTGCTGGGCGCCGCCGTTGCGGCAGTGGCGGGTGGCTGGTGGCTGCGGCCACGTGATCGCGGCGGCCCGTACAGCGAGTATTTCCGCAGCCTTAATCATGAACTCAAAGCTCATGGGCCGATGCGCCCGGTGATGCTGATCGACCTGGACTGCCTGGATCACAATATCGACGTGGTGATGCAGTCGGTGCAGCGTGGCGGCAAACATCTGCGCCTGGTGGAGAAGTCGCTGCCGTCGCCGGGGTTGCTGGCGTATATCGCCAAGCGCGCGGGCACTGCGCGGCTGATGTCGTTTCATCAGCCGTTTTTGAATCACGATGCGCAGGTGTTTCCCGAGGCCGATATCCTGATGGGTAAGCCGTTGCCGGTGCGCTCGGCCGAGCTGTTTTATCAAACCCATAAAGGCCCGTTCGACCCGGCCAGGCAATTGCAGTGGCTGCTGGACACGCCTGAACGGTTGCAGCACTACCTGGCGTTGGCGCAAGGCTTGGGTACGCGGTTGCGGGTAAATATCGAGCTGGACGTGGGGCTGCATCGCGGCGGTATCAGCGATAACGCGGTGCTGGGGCGAATGCTCACATTGATCAGTGCCAACCCGCAGCACTTGGAGTTTGCCGGGTTTATGGGCTACGACCCGTTTGTGGGCATGGGCGTGCCGGGTATTCTCGGTACACCTCAGGCGCTGTTTGAGCAAGTGATGCAACGCTACAACGGCCATGTTGATTTCACCCGCCAGCAGTTTGCCGGGTTATGGCGTGAGGGGCTGACGCTCAATACGGCGGGCAGCCCCAGTTACCGTATTCATGAGCAGGAACAGTTGAGTACGGAGGTGTCGGTGGGCACCGCGTTGCTCAAACCGACGCATTACGATTTGCCGTCGTTGAGTGAGCATGTGCCCGCTGCGTTTATTGCTACGCCGGTATTGAAGCGCACCGGACCGGTAGAGATTCCGGCGCTGGATAGCAAGTCGCGGGTGTTTTCGTGGTGGGATGCGAACCAGCGCGAGACGTTCTTTATTTATGGCGGTAACTGGATGGCGCAATTCGAGTCGCCGCAGGGGCTGCAGAGCAATGAGCTGTTTGGGCGCAGTTCTAACCAGGAGATGGTCAACGGCTCGCCAGCGGTGCAGCTGAACATTGATGATCAGGTGTTTTTGCGCCCGACCCAGAGTGAGTTTGTGTTGTTGCAGTTTGGGGATTTGCTGGCGGTGCGCGGTGGCAAAATCGTCGAGACCTGGCCGGTTTATTCCTGAAAAAACCGGGGGCTTATGTGGGAGCCAGATCCCACATAAGCCAGTGCTGCTCCTACTTCAAATCGGGCTTACAGGGCAAAGGGAATGGTGAGCTTGGCCCACAACATATCGCCTTCCGGCCGGTTCTTCACATCAAACTCCTTGGCCCAGCGCACCTCGGCGCTGGCGTATTTCAAGAAGGTGAAATACACCGCCGGGCCAATCGCAAACACTTGCCCCTTCACGCCGTCATTCACTGCATCACCATAGATATTCACCACCGTGCGCCCGTACTGCTTATCGTCGGTGGTCTGTTTCAGGTAATAGCCGTTAATCCCCAGGCTCAGGTTGTCGGTCACCTTGTAGCTGGCCGAGTAGTCGAAGTGGAAGATCTGGCCGGAGCGGTAGTCGGTGTCGTGGTTTTCTTGGTTGAAGCTGTAGGTGGTCTTGATCGACAGTTCGGTACGCGCGTTGGGCATCCAGGTCGCAGAGACCAGCGGCTTGTAGGTGTAGAAGTTGTTGCTGGTGTTGGCCAGGCGGGTGGCGTCGTATTCGCCGGTGGGCAGGGTGATTTCCACGGCGGCGGCCAGGGTCAGGTTTTTGCCCATGTCCCACAGAATGATCGGCGCCACAGTGGTGTCGCCCATGCTTTCGCGGGTGTCGGACATACCGAACAGCGACACCTGTTGCTTGATATACGGCTGGGCGATGTAGCCGCCCAGGCGCCCGCCGAACACACGCACGGGGCTCAGGTAATCCAGGCGCGGGATGATCGCGTCGGACTTGATCCGCACTTGCGAGACCTTGCCGCCGAGGGAGCTGATGTCCAGTTTGCGTGCCTGGTAGTGGTTGTAATACAGGTTGAAGGCGAACATATGGTCCGGCAGGTTGTTCACGTCCAGCGGCAGGATGTAGAAACCATCGGTGCCGGGGCCGATGTTGTCGACGCCGCCTTCGGTGGCCAGCGCCGGCAGGCTGAGCAGGCTCAACAACGCCAGTTGCAGGGGGGGAAGTGCTCGGGTGGGGTTCATGTCTGGCCTCTTTATTATTGTTAGGGCACCGCTGACGTTAGAAATAAGCCCTCAGCGCCCGACGGGGCAGGGTTTTGGCGGCCAGATAGGGGGACTTTGCCGGACAGGTTTCACTCAGGGTGCAGCGGCTCTTGCAAGCGCCTATGATTAACAGGATGTTTCTAAAACAAGAACTGAAGTACTCAGTCAGGAACTCGTGAGCCATGCAAAGGAAAGCCGTTGACCCGCAATTTGAATTGGCGCTGGTGTCGCCATTCCTGTTGCAAACCCTTGGGCACGTGGTAGCGCAGAAGGGCGCGGATGCCCAAGCCTTATGCCGGGGCCTGGGGTTTACCCTGGCCGACCTGGATGACCCGGCCCAGCGCATTTCCTATCGCCAGGCCGTGGCAATGATCCAGCGCGCGCTCAAGGTGCTGCCCGATCAGGGGCTGGGCCTGTGGGTGGGGCATCAGAATGTGCTGGGCACCCTCGGCCTGCTCGGCCATGTGATCTCCCTGTGCAAGACCCTGCGCGATGCATTTGCCATTGGCGAGCGCCATCAACACACCTCCGGCGGCATCGCCACCACGCGTACCCATGAGACCCTGGAAGAAGTCCACGTTGACGTTGAATGCCTGCTGCCGTTTGCCGAGGTGCAGGTGTTTGCGGCCGAAGAGTTCTTCGCCAGCCTGATGGTGTATGGCCGCGCGTTGGTGGGGGAGGCGTTTATGCCCCTGCGCATGGAGTTCGTGCACGCTGCGCCGCCTTACAAGGCTGAATACCAACGCCTGTTTGGCGCGGATGTGCGCTTTGGCTGCCTGCACAATCGCATGGTGCTGGCCCCGCATTGGCTGGATAAACGCCTGCCTAATCACCACGCCCTGGCGTTGCGCCAGGCCTTGGAGTTGCTGGAGTTGGAAAGCGCCCAGTTGCACCAGAAGATGGACCTGATCCAGGCCGTTGAGCGCGCTATTTCGCGGGATCTGCAGGGCAGCCAGTTGGAGAAGGTCGCCGGCGACTTGAACATGAGTGGGCGCACCCTGCGCAGACGCTTGACCGAGCACGGGCTGACCTTCGAAGCCTTGCTGGAACAGGTTAGACGCGCCCGCACTATGGGCCTGTTGGGCAATCCGGGGTTATCGATAGAGCGCATTACCGAGGCGGTCGGTTACAGCGATGTGCGCAGTTTTCGGCGCGCGTTCAAGCGCTGGACCGGGGTGAGCCCCAGTGCCTTTCGCGGCGAGGGAGGAGGGCTTGTGTAGTCCGTCGGGTGGTCCCGTGTGGACGAAGGTCTAGAGCGGTTTTATGACGCCGATGAACTTTCCGGGCGGGCGCGCAAAGGTTTGCTTTTCGGCGAATCAAAAAGCGCGCCGATCGCCTGACGCGCACGCGACAACCGGCTCATGATCGTGCCGATCGGCAGGTCGAGCATTTCGGCGGCTTCCTTGTAGCTGAAGCGCTCCACGCCCACCAGCAGCATAACTTCGCGCTGGCCTTCGGGGAGTTTTTCTACCGCTTCGATAATCTGCCGGTGCATCATGTCGGATTCCGGGTTGGGCGCCTCGGGGTCGCTGACGGTTTCCAGAAATTCGTCGTTCCAGTCCATGCGTGAACGGCTGCGCACTTTGCGTGAACGCAGCTCGTTGATCCAGGTGGAATGCACAATCGAGAACATCCAGCTCAGCACCGAGGTATCGGGCTGCAACTGATGGGCGCGTTCCAGCGCACGCACGCAGGCCAGCTGCACCAAGTCTTCGGCGTCGTGCTTGTCACCGGAAATGCGCAGCGCGAATGCCCATAGGCGCGGCAGCAGTTCTGGCAGCAGTGCGGGTAAGTCAGCACCGGTGATCGACATATTTCCTCTTTTTATTTCTTGATGCCTAAAATGGTGCGGTCAGGCTACGAGGTCGATACCGTAGCGGATGCCTGGGTTGCGGCGTCCTTTTTGCGGTGCTGAGGGTCCTTGGGGTGACGATGAATTGTATCAAGATGCTAACAAAATGCATCTGTTTGGATAGTGACTGAAAGATTATTGACAGCTTATGCAGGGAGCAGGCCAATCAGTCTGACAATCGTGTCAGGAAAAATACCCGGACACATAGTGAAACATATAAGATTTATTCAGCCCTGGGAATATTTTCAATCCCAGGGTGTTTTCTTAATGTTGTTCTACCTGTTGCCGAGTGTTTTGCGGTTGCTTAAACGTTCTTTTGCCCTGTTGCTACGGCAACGATGATGTCAATATGATGGCTTGTCGCTACCCGCTGACTCGCCGCTTCGGCCCACAAGGTCGAGAATCTCACAGCAGAAATTGATCAATACAAACGGAGAGATAATCCCATGGTAGCGGACGATGCCTTGCTAATGGCCTATGTTGACGGCGAACTGTCGCCGCAACAGAACCAGGAGCTGGAGCGGCTGATGGACGCGTCGCCGGACCTGGCTCAGCGAGTCTCTCGGTTGATGGCTTCCTGCCTGCCTTATGAGCAAGCGTTTGCTCGCCAGAACGTGCCGCCGGTGCCCGAAAGCCTCAAGCTCAGTATTGCTGCCCTGGCTGCTCAACATTCGGCGCCTGGCCAGGCGAAAACGGCTGACACTCCTTGCGCTGCCGAGAAAGCAGACCGCGGTTTTGCGCGTCTGTTCGCGCTCCTCCAACCTAAATTTGCATGGCCGGCCCTGACGTTCGTTGCGGGTGCGGCTTGCTATGCCCTGGTGCTTCAGGTTGGTGCATTCAACGCTGCCTTCAAGCCCGGTTTTGATGCAACCGCGCCGGCCGTGGCTCAGACCTCTCCCTGGGTTCAACAGGCGGCTGCCTACCAGCATCTGTACACCCGCGAAACGGTTGCCTACGCGGTCCAGCCGACCGACGTGGTGACCAAGACACTCGCTGATATCCGTGAGGTAGACGGCCTGGCCCTGCGTGTGCCGGACCTGAGTGCTGCCGGTCTGACCTTCCAGCGTGTGCAGCGGCTGCGCTTCAATAACAAGGCGCTGGTGCAGTTGGTGTACCTGCCGGCCAATGGCGCGCCGGTCGCATTGTGTGTAATGAAAGAACCCAAGCCCGATCAATCCATCGCCCAACAGAGCGTGGCGCAGATGAACGTAGTAACCTGGCGCCAATCCGAGTTGGGCTACGCGCTTATCGGCGAGCTTGAACAAGGTGTGGACTTGAACGCCGTTGCCCGACTTGTCGCCGATCGCAGTGCGGCCCAGCTGTTTGCTGATGTGCCTGCCCCTCTGTGGATCGCCGCCATCCAGAAATGACCCTGCTGGGGTCGGGCATTGGTTCCTGATGCTGCGATCCCAGATAGCTAGATGACAAAACCTGCCCTGTTGCATAAAACCCATCGTTTACCTCTTGTCGTTGCGGCTATCGCGGTGCTCGCAGGTCTGGCTGCCTGGGCGCTGCACGCCTGGTGCGCCCCATCACCCATGGCTACGCAAATCGTCGATGAGATGGAAGCCGTCGCCGGTGGCGCTCATCCAGGCTTCCGGCGTAACCATGCCAAGGGCCAATGCATCAGCGGCCGCTTTGAAAGCACCGGTAATGCAGTAGAGATTTCCAGCGCGTCCTTGTTACAGCGTGGCAGTGTGCCGCTGATCGGCCGGTTGTCCGCCGCCGGTGGCGACCCTTCCCAGGCCGATGTGCACGGCATGATCCGCAGCATGGCCCTGCGCTTGGCCGCGGATGACGGCGACGCCTGGTACATGGCGATGAACTCCGTGCCGGTGTTCCCGGTGAACACCCCCGAAGGCTTGTACGAGCAGCTGCGCGCCTCAATGCCGGCTTATGGCGGCAGCGGGCCTGACCCACAGAAAATGCAGGCGTTCAAAAACGCCCACCCTGAAATGCGTCCGTTCGAGGCGTGGCTGGCGAGCCACCCCGGGTCTTCAGGGTTTGATAACACTACGTTTTACAGCGTCAATGCCTTTCGCATGACCGACGCCCACGGCGCGGTACACCTGGTGCGCTGGCGCATGGTGCCTGAGGCGTCTTACCAACCGATGACAGCCGCGCAATCACGCGACCCGGACTTCCTCGCTTTCGGTTTTGCCAAGCTACTGCAACACGGCCCGGCGCGCTGGCATTTGATGATCAGCCTGGCCGAACCCGGTGACGTCACCACCGATGCCACGGTGCGCTGGCCACAAGCGCGGCGCCAGATCGACGCGGGCGTGCTGGTGATTGATGCCCAGCAGTCGCAGGTGGATGGCGCGTGCCGTGATATCGACTTCAACCCGCTGCAATTGCCGGCCGGCATCTCGCCTTCGGACGACCCTTTATTGCTCGCCCGCCAAGCGGCGTACGCCGAATCCCACCGGCGCCGTGTTGAGGAAGAACGCGCGCATTAAGAAATTTCTTCAGCCCACGGAATAAATCATTTCCCTCGCCTGTTCTATCCCCAGAACAACTTGAACGAGGGAAGTACGATGGGCCTGCCCAGCGAAGCTCAACCACTGGATTTCACCGCACTGGCCCGGCCTTTGGCCGAGGTCGACGGCTGTGGCCTCAACTTCGAATACGACCCTCGATTCCTGGAGCTGGAAGAAGAGGCACTCGGCAAGCCCGAAGTGCAGTACGGCGAAACCATCACCCAAGCCATCGAGCCGAACTGGAAACGTGTGACGTTGCTGGTTTTGCCGCTGCTGGAACAAAGCCGCGACCTGCGTCTGGCGATCTGGCTGACCCGTGCCCAGCTCAACGTCAACGGCATTCCAGGCCTGACCGCTGGCCTTGAGCTGGTGCAGGCGCTGCTGGAAAACTGCTGGGACAGCCTGCACCCGCAGCTCGACCCGGACGACGACAACGACCCGCTGCTGCGCATCAATACCCTCGCCTTCCTCTGTGAGCCTGCCGGCTTGCTGCGCGACGTGCTGGATGCGCCACTGGTCAGCACCCGTAGCATGGGCGCAGTGAGCTTGCGCCAGGTTGACCTGGCAACGGGTGAGGAGGGCGATAACGTCAGCCTGACGATTATTGAGGGCGCATTCGCCGAAGCCGATCCCGCCGCGCTGAGCGCTACTGAAGCCGCATTGGCAAAGGCGCTGGCGCTAAGCGTGCAGATCGAGCAATTGCTCACCGAAAAGGTCGGCGTTGGCCGGGCCATCGACCTGAGCAGCCTGGCCTCGCTGCTGCGCCGCGCCGGTGAGGTGATCCAGCGTCGTTTGCCGAGTGCTGCGCCGGCTGACGTTGAGCCGGTGACTGCGACCACGCCAGCCGTCGCGGCCCCTCAAGCGCCACGCGGCGAGATCAATAGCCGCGAAGACGCGCGCCAGACCATTGACCGTCTGTGCACCTATTTCCAGACCTTTGAACCCGCAAGCCCGGTGCCGATTTTGCTGCAGCGGGCGAAGAAGCTGATCGACAAGAATTTCATGGAATTGCTGCAAGACCTCGCCCCCGATGGTCTCGCGCAACTGGCGCTGGTCAGCGGTGTTCGCAGCAGCGACACCTGACCCTTTTAGTCTCAACCCCACACACCGGAGCTTTTCCTGTGGCCAAAGAAAGCAGTCAGAAGTTCATCGCCCGCAACCGTGCGCCGCGCGTTCAGATCGAATACGACGTGGAGATCTACGGGGCGGAAAAAACCGTGCAGTTGCCGTTTGTCATGGGCGTGTTTTCGGACCTCTCGGGCAAACCGGCCGAGCCGTTGCCGCCGGTGGCCGAGCGCAAATTCCTGGAAGTCGACATCGACAACTTTGACGACCGCCTCAAATCCATGAAGCCGCGCGTAGCGTTCCAGGTGCCCAACACCCTGACCGGCGAAGGCAACCTGCCGGTGGAAATCACCTTTGAATCGATGGACGACTTCACCCCGGCCGCCATCGCCAGCAAGGTGCCAAGCCTGAACCAGCTGCTGATCGCGCGCAGCCAATTGTCGAACCTGCTGACCTACATGGACGGCAAGGTCGGTGCCGAGGAGTTGCTGGCCAAGCTGCTCAGCGACCCTGCGGTGATGCAAGCCTTGAGCAGTGCGCCCAAGCAGCCCGAACAACTGAATAACTGAATAACCGCTGCCTGCGCCGGTGCCTCGTTTGCCCCGGTACGGGGACGCTTTGCCCAAAATTTGAGGATACCGTCATGTCCACGACTCAATCGGAACAGCCGGGGCAACTCGCCCAGGTCACGGAATTCGACGCCGGCGACTTCGCCAGCCTGCTGCAAAAAGAGTTCAAGCCCAAGACCGACAAGGCCAAGGAGGCAGTCGAAACGGCTGTGCGCACCTTGGCCGAGCAAGCGCTGCAAGGCACGCAACTGATGCCCAACGACGTGCTGGGCACCATCGAAGGCCTGATCGCCGCCCTTGACCAGAAGCTCACCGAGCAGGTCAACCATATCCTGCACCACGAAGAATTCCAGGGCGTCGAAAGCGCCTGGCGCGGCCTGCATTACCTGGTCAACAACACTGAGACTGACGAGACCCTGAAGATCCGGGTGATGAACATCTCCAAGAACGAAGTGCACAAGACCCTGCGCAAGTTCAAAGGGGTGGCCTGGGACCAGAGCCCGATCTTCAAGAAGCTCTATGAAGAGGAATACGGCCAGTTCGGCGGCGAGCCCTACGGCGCGTTCGTGGCCGATTACTACTTCAACAACAGCGCGCCGGATGTGGAACTGCTGACCCAGATGGCCCGCGTCAGCGCCGCCGCGCACTGCCCGTTGATCACTGCCGCCGACCCCAGCGTGATGCTGATGGAGTCGTGGCAGGAACTGGCCAACCCGCGCGACCTGACCAAGATTTTCCAGACCCCGGAACACGCCGCCTGGCGCAGCTTTCGCGCCAGCGAAGACTCGCGTTATGTCGGCCTGGCCATGCCGCGCTTCCTGTCCCGTGCGCCATACGGTGCGAAGACCAACCCGGTGGAAGCCTTCGATTTCGAAGAAACCACCGACGCCGCCGGTGCCAAGGATTTCACCTGGGCCAACGCTGCCTATGCGATGGCAGTGAACATCAACCGCTCGTTCAAACACTACGGCTGGTGCTCGCAGATTCGCGGCATCGAATCCGGTGGCGTGGTGGAAGGGCTGCCGGTGCATACCTTCCCGACCGATGACGGCGGCGTCGACATGACCTGCCCGACCGAAATCGCCATCAGCGACCGCCGCGAGGCGGAACTGGCCAAGAACGGCTTTATGCCGCTGGTACACAAAAAGAACAGTGACCTGGCCGCGTTCATCGGCGCGCAATCGATGCATAAACCCGCCGAGTACGACGACCCGGACGCCACCGCCAACGCCAACCTGGCCGCGCGCCTGCCGTACCTGTTCGCCACGTGCCGTTTCGCCCACTACTTGAAGTGCATCGTGCGCGACAAGATCGGCTCGTTCAAAGAGCGCGATGACATGCAGGTGTGGCTCAACAACTGGATCGGCCGCTACGTGGAGCACAACCCGGCCACTGCCACCGACGCCGACAAAGCCCGCAAACCCCTGGCTGGCGCCGAAGTGGTGGTGGAAGAAATCGAAGGCAACCCCGGCTACTACGGCGCCAAGTTCTTCCTGCGTCCGCACTACCAGCTTGAAGGCCTGACCGTGTCGCTGCGCCTGGTTTCCAAGCTGCCGTCGACCAAATCCAACTGATCAACCTGAAAGGTATCCACCATGATTCTGCTGAACTTCAAAGGCACCCAAATCAAAGGCACGTCCACTGTTGATGCGCACAAAGACTGGATCACCATCGACGCGATTCAAATGGGCGTGGGCCGCGCAATCTCCATCAGTGGCGGCGGCACCGACCGTGACACCAGCAACCCGTCGTTCTCGGAAATTTCCATGACCAAGGCCACCGACCTGGCGTCGGCCGACCTGTTCATGCAGGCCGTGTGCGGCAAGAGCCTGGGTGATGCCGAGATTCACTTCATCCAGACCGGTGGCCCGGACAAGAAGCAACAGGTGTTCCTCAAGCTGATTCTCGGCGAAGCCATCATCAGCTCCTACTCCGCCAGCAGTAACGGCGAGCGCCCGAGCGAAACCTTCTCGATCAACTTCACCACCATCAGCTACGAGTACGACTCCTTCACCGGCGACACCGTGATCACCGGCACGCCGAAGAAGTGGGACCTGGAAAAGAACCAGAAGATCTGACCCTGGCCCCGGTTTTTGTGGCGAGGGAGCAAGCTCCCTCGCCACAGTGGAGAACGTTATGACTCAGATTCCTGGCCTCAAACATGGCTGAACTCACCAGCCGCGAACGCCTGCAGCCGTCCTTGCTCGATCGTCTGAGCGATGACGACACCGAACACGCCGTGGAACCCCGCGACAAACGCGTGTTGTCCATGCGCGGCCTGCGCAAGGCGGTCTTACGCGACTTGGGGTGGCTGCTCAACAGCACCAGCCTGGGCAGTTTTCGTGACCTGAGTGCCCACCCGTTGGCGGGGCAGTCGGTGATCAATTTTGGTTTGCCGGACCTGGCCGGCAAGACCGCCGCCGGTTTGGACCGAGAAGCGCTGGGGCGGCGCATCCGCCAGGCGATCTGGGATTTCGAACCACGGATTTTACGTGACAGCGTGCGAGTGGTGCCGGTAACGCCCTCGGGGGCGACGGCCAGCCCTAACCAGATGGCCTTTGAAATTCATGGCGAGCTGTGGGGCCAACCGTTGCCCGAGCGCCTGTACCTGAAGACCGAGCTCGACCTGGAAGCAGGTGAAGCAAGGGTCTTCGATATCGAGACAAGGGACGTGCGGTGAACGCCAAACTGCTGCGCTACTACGAACGTGAACTGGCGCACCTGCGCGAAGTCGGCGGTGAGTTTGCCCGCGACTACCCCAAGGTCGCCGGGCGCCTGGGGCTGGAAACCTACGCCTGTGCCGACCCGTATGTGGAGCGGCTGCTGGAGGGTTTCAGCTTTCTGGCGGCGCGGGTGCAGCTGAAAATCGACGCCGAATTTCCGCGTTTTACCAACCACCTGCTCGAGCTGGTTTACCCGCAGTACCTGGCGCCCACGCCGTCGATGGCCGTGGTGCAGCTGCAGCCGGACATGACCGAGGGCAGCCTCGCCGCCGGTTTCAAGGTGCCACGCGGCACCGCCTTGCACAGCCAGTTGGGCAAGGGCGACCAGACCGCCTGCGAGTTTCGCAGCGCCCATGAGGTGACTTTGTGGCCGGTAGAGTTGGTCGAGGCACGCTACTTTGCCTGTGGCGCCCAAGTCGCCGGCGTCGACCTGTCACGCCTCGGCGGGGTCAAGGCGGCGCTGCGTTTGCGCTTGCGTGTCGGTGCCGGCCTGGCCTTCAGCGACCTGAGCCTGGATGGCCTGCCCCTGCATATTCGCGGCGGCGAAGCCATGCCCTCGCGCATCCTCGAACAACTATTGGCCCAGGCCGCCGGTGTGCTGGTGATGCCGGTGCAGGAGCATGTGGACTGGCACCAGTTCCTGCCCAAAAGCGCTATTCGCAGCCAGGGCTACAGCGACAGCGAAGCCTTGCTGCCCAGCGGCCCGCGTTCGTTCCAGGGCTATCGGCTGTTGCAGGAATACTTCGCCATGCCCCAGCGGTTCATGTTTGCCGAAGTGACCGGGCTGGCCAACTGCGTGAGCCGCTGCAGCGCCGAGCAACTGGACGTGATCGTGCTGTTCAGGAAACTCGACCCGGTGTTGGAGCAAAGCCTCAGCGCCGCCAACTTCGGGCTGTATTGCACCCCGGTCATCAACCTGTTCCCGATGCGCACCGAGCGTGTGCATCTGTCCGATCAACAATCGGAATACCACGTGATCCCCGACCGCACGCGGCCGATGGACTACGAGATCTATCAGATTGAAACCGTCACCGGCTACGGCAGCGGTGCCGAAGCCAGCCAGACCTTCGAATCGTTTTACCGCGCCAATGACCTGCACGCGCGCACGCCACCCAAGGCGTTTTATCAGGTGCGCCGCGATGCGCGGGTGCTGTCCGAACAACAGCGGCGCCAGGGCCCGCGCTCCAGCTATACCGGCAGCGAATTATTCCTGTCGCTGGTGGACGCCCAGGAAGCCCCGCACCGCAGCGACCTGCGTCAGTTGGGCATCGACACCTTGTGCAGCAACCGTGACCTGGTGCTGAGCATGCCGGTGGGCAGCGGCCGCACGGATTTCAACGTCGAGTCGGGCGCGCCCGTGCAGTCGGTGCGCTGCGTGGCGGGGCCGACGGTGCCCGCGCCGTCGTTCGCTGAAGGCGAAACGGCGTGGCGGTTGGTCAGCCACTTGTCCCTCAATTACCTGTCGTTGCTGGATCAGGACAAGGAGCAGGGCGCCACCGCCTTGCGCGACTTGCTGCGCCTGTATTGCCGCATCGACGACGAAGCCGCGCACAAACAGATCGAAGGTCTGCGTTCAGTCACCGCCGACAGCATTGTGCGGCGCCTGCCGTTGCCGGGGCCAATCACCTATGGCCGTGGTTTGCAGGTGTGCGTGACTCTGGATGAATCAGCTTTCGAAGGCGCCGGTGTGTTTGTGCTGGGCTCGGTGCTGGAGCAGTTTTTCGCCAAGTACGTGTCGCTTAATTCGTTCACCGAAACCGTGATCAAAAGCACGGCGCGCGGTGTGATCATGCAGTGGCCGGCGCGGGTGGGCAGATGCGAGATCCTCTGACGCTGCTGGCTGACCTTGAAGCGCACCCAGGGCGCTTTGACTTCTATGGCGCGCTGCGCCAACTGGAATGCGCCTTCGCGCAGTTGCCACGCATCGGCCAGGCTGCGCGCCCGGCCGATGAGGCGGTGCGTTTCGGTCAGCAACCGTCGCTGGCGTTTGAACCGGCGATGATCGCCGCGCTCAAGCCCGGTGTAACACCCAAGCTGCTGTTGAATTTCTTCGGCCTGATGGGCGCCAATGGTCCGTTGCCGATTCACCTCACCGAGTACATTCGCGACCGCCAGCGTAACCTCAATGACCCGACATTGGCGGCGTTCTGCGACGTGTTCCATCACCGCATGATCAGCCTGTTCTACCGCGCCTGGGCCAGCGCCCAACCGGCTGTGAGCCTGGACCGGCCGGGCGCGGATCGCTTTGCCCAGTACCTCGGTTCGCTGATCGGTATCGGCCAGGCGTCGCTGCTTGACCGCAACGCCGTGCCCGACGTGGCCAAGCTGCACTTTGCCGGACGCCTGGGGCCGCAGACGCGCAATGCCGAAGGGCTGGCCGCGCTGCTCAGCGACTACCTCGGCGTGCCCGTCAAGGTCGAACAGTTTGTCGGCCACTGGATGAGCCTGCCCAGCGATGGCCTGTGCGCCCTGCGCAGCGGCCCGGAAGCTGCGGTACTCGGCCAGACCACGGTCATGGGCAAGAAAGTCTGGAACACCCAACACAAGTTCCGCCTGCTGATCGGCCCATTGGACCTGGCGCAGACCCGGCGCCTGTTGCCTGGCGGCGACAGCCTGCAACGCGTGCAGGACTGGGTGCGCCAATACGTCGGCCTGGCGCTGGATTGGGACGTCAACCTGATCGTCAAGAAAGAGCAACTACCCGGCCTGCGCCTGGGTTCGGCGCCATTGGGCTGGACCAGTTGGCTGAGCAGCCAAGCCCCCGAACACGATGATCGGCAGTTGCTGATCAACCCTCGTCTCTCTTCTCAAGGACCTGCCCATGGCTGATATCAGTCGCGTCGCGCTTTTCGGCAAACTCAACAGCCTGTGCTACCGGGCGATTGAAAGCAGCACGGTGTTCTGCAAGCTGCGCGGCAATCCCTATGTGGAACTGGTGCACTGGTTGCAGCAGATCCTGCAACTCAACGATTCGGACCTGTTGCGCCTGATCCGCCATTACGGCATCGACCCGGCCGTATTGGCCCGTGACCTGACCGCCGCGCTGGATCGTTTGCCGCGCGGCTCCACCTCGGTCACCGACCTGTCGAGTCAGGTTGAAGAGGCCGTCGAACGCGCCTGGGTCTACGCCACCTTGATGCTCGGCGAATCCCAGGTGCGCTCCGGTCACTTGCTGCTGGCGCTGCTCAAAACCCCAAGCCTGCGCAATGGCTTGTATGGCGTGTCCCGCGAGTTCAACAAGGTTGGTATCGACGACTTGAGCGAACAGTTCGGTGCCTTGCTCAAGGACTCGCCCGAGGCGCTGATGCGCGCCAGCGATGGCTATCAGGCACCCGGTGAAGAGATCGGCGCCGTGGCACCTGCCAGGCAGGAAGCCTTGCAGCGGTTTACTGTCGACCTCACCGAGCAGGCGCGCAGCAGCAAGATGGACCCCATCGTCGGCCGTGATGAAGAGATTCGCCAGGTCATCGACATCCTGATGCGCCGCCGCCAGAACAACCCGATCCTGGTGGGTGAGGCCGGCGTCGGCAAAACCGCCGTGGTCGAAGGTTTTGCCCAGCGCATCGCCCGTGGCGACGTGCCGCCAAGCCTTCGAGATGTGCAGTTGTTGGCCTTGGATGTGGGTTTGCTGCAAGCCGGCGCGAGTATGAAAGGCGAATTCGAACAGCGCCTGCGCTCGGTGATCGACGAGGTGCAGGCCAGCGTCAAGCCGGTGGTGCTGTTTATCGACGAAACCCACACCCTGGTCGGCGCCGGTGGTGCTGCGGGCACCGGCGATGCCGCCAACCTGCTCAAGCCGGCGCTGGCCCGTGGCACCTTGCGCACCGTCGGCGCGACCACCTTTGCCGAGTACAAAAAGCACATCGAAAAAGACCCGGCGCTGACCCGGCGTTTCCAGACCGTGCAGGTCGACGAACCCGACGAGGCCCGCGCCTTGCTGATGCTGCGCGGCATTGCCGAAACCATGCAGAACCACCACCAGGTGCATATCCTCGATGCGGCGCTGGAGGCGGCGGTGCGCCTGTCCAACCGTTACATTCCGGCGCGTCAGTTGCCGG
This sequence comes from Pseudomonas onubensis, assembly GCF_965653655.1. Classification (NCBI taxonomy): domain Bacteria; kingdom Pseudomonadati; phylum Pseudomonadota; class Gammaproteobacteria; order Pseudomonadales; family Pseudomonadaceae; genus Pseudomonas; species Pseudomonas onubensis. Next base: position 18,462 of record NZ_CBFHAZ010000035.1, read on the forward strand.
ACAAGGCCGTCAGCCTGATCGATACCGCCTGCGCCCGCGTGGCTATCAGTCTGCATGCCACCCCGGCCGAAGTAGACGACAGCCGTCGGCGCATCGAGTCGCTGGACACCGAGCTTGCGATTATTGAGCGTGAGACCGCCATCGGTGTGGACACTGCCAGCCGCCGCGTGTCGGTCGAGGCGTTGCTGGTTGCCGAGCGTGCGCGCCTGGATGCAGTGCAAGGGCGTTGGGGCAACGAGCTGGCACTGGTGGAGCAGATCCAGCGTCTGCGCAGCCAGTTGGCGGACTCATCTGATCGTGAAGCCGGGTTGGTCGAACTGCGCCAATTGCAGGATGAACTGGCGGCTCAGCAGGGTGAACATCCGCTGGTGCTGATCAGTGTCGACGAACAGGCCGTGGCCTCGGTGGTGCAGGACTGGACCGGCATCCCGGTGGGGCGCATGGTCAAGAACGAAATCGACAACGTGCTGCGCCTGGCCGAGCGCCTCGGCCAACGCATCATTGGCCAGGACCACGCGTTGGAAATGATCGCACGGCGTATCCAGACCTCCCGCGCCGGCCTCGACAACCCCGGCAAACCGGTGGGCGTATTCATGCTGGCGGGCACCTCCGGGGTGGGCAAGACCGAGACCGCGCTGGCCCTGGCCGAGTCGCTGTATGGCGGCGAGCAGAACGTGATCACCATCAACATGAGCGAGTACCAGGAGGCGCACACCGTCTCTACGCTCAAGGGCGCGCCGCCGGGTTATGTGGGTTATGGCGAAGGCGGTGTGCTCACCGAAGCGGTGCGGCGCAAGCCATACAGCGTGGTGTTGCTGGACGAGGTGGAAAAGGCTCACCCGGATGTACACGAGGTGTTTTTCCAGGTGTTCGACAAGGGCTGGATGGAAGACGGCGAAGGCCGGATCATCGATTTCAAGAACACCCTGATCCTGCTCACCACCAATGCCGGTACGCCGCTGATCAGTCGCCTGTGCCGGCATCCGCAGACCATGCCGGGGCCGGAGGTGATCGCCAAGGCGCTGCGCGAGCCGTTGCTGGAAGTGTTCCCGCCAGCCTTGCTCGGGCGCTTGGTGGTCATCCCGTATTACCCGCTGAGCGACGCCATGCTCGGCAGCATCATCCGCCTGCAATTGGCGCGCATCCAACAGCGTATCGCCGTCAACCACAAGATTCCGTTTACCTTCAGCGAGGAGGTGGTGCAGTTGATTGCCAGCCGCTGCACCGAGCTGGAAAGCGGCGGGCGAATGATTGACGCGATCCTCACCAACTCGATGCTGCCGGCGATCAGTACTGAATTCCTCAACCGCCTGCTGCTGGGCACGCCCGCGACGCAGGTGCAGGTCAGCGTGGAAAACGGCGAGTTCGCTTATGCGTTTGGCGAGGCCGTGAGGTAAACCGTTATGGCCACGACCCAAGTTCATCGCGAGATCCAGGTTACCAGCGTGCTCGGCGCCGATGTGCTGTTGTTTCGGCGCATGCAGGCGTCGGAAGGGCTGTCGCAGCTCAGTGACTATCAGCTGGAGCTGTACAGCGAGCGCGCTGACCTGAATATCGACGACGTGCTGGCGACCCAGATGACGGTGTCGGTCGACCTGCCCAAAGGCGGCAGCCGTTACTTCAGCGGGCATGTCAGCCACTTTTCGTTCAGTACGCGCCAGGGCCGGTACTGCACCTACAAGGCGGTATTGCGCCCGTGGCTGTGGTTCCTGACCCTGGCCAGCGATTGCCGGATCTTCCAGGAACTGAGCGTGCCGGACATCCTCAAGCAGGTGTTCGCGCCCTACAGCATTGCCGATGTCGACACCTCGGGCCTGAGTGCCAGCTACAAGACGCTGACTTACTGCGTGCAGTACCGTGAAAGCGACTTCAACTTCGTCAGCCGCCTGATGGAGCAGGAGGGTATCTACTACTACTTCAAGAGCGCCGCCGGGCGTCACACCTTGGTACTGGCCGATTCCTACGGTGCGCACTCGCCGGCGCCGGGCTATGCCCAGGTGCGTTTCATGCCCGCCGAAGACCACGCCATGCGCGAAAGCGAGGTGATCTACGACTGGCGCATGGGCGGCGATGTGGAGCCGGGCGGCTATACCCTGCAGGACTTCGACTTCGAAAAGCCCACGGCCAATTTGCTGGCCAAGTCGACGCTGGCCGGCAGCTACCCGCAATCGCGGCATGAGCGCTACGACTACCCAGGCAAATACACCGAGCGTAAAAGCGGCGAAACCTACGCGCGCACCTTGATTGAGTCGCTGCACACTGGCAGCCAGCGCGTCACCGGTGCCACCCGCGCACGCGGGTTGTTTCCCGGTGCCTTAATGACCTTGACCGAGCACCCGCGCAGCGAGCAGAACGCGCAGTTTTTGCTGGTGGAGGCGCGCTGCACATTGTCCTCCGACACCTACGAGCCGACGCCACCGGCCGAGCCTGCGCCGGTGCTGAGCTGCGCGTTCGTGGCGTTGTCGCGCCAGCAGCAATTTCGCCCGCCCTGTGTGGCGCGCAAGCCGCTGATGCACGGCCCGCAGACCGCGATCGTGGTCGGCAAGCAGGGCGAGGAAATCTGGACCGACAAGTACGGGCGCATCAAGGTGCAGTTCCATTGGGACCGTGAGGGCAAGCGCGACGAGAACAGTTCGTGCTGGATTCGTGTGGCCCAGGGCTGGGCGGGCAAGCGCTGGGGCGCGCTGTATACGCCGCGCATCGGCCAGGAAGTGGTGGTGAGCTTTCTGGAAGGTGACCCCGACCAGCCGCTGGTGACCGGCAGTGTCTATAACGCCGACACCATGCCGCCGTATGCGCTGCCGGAGAACGCCACGCGCTCGACGCTCAAGAGCAATTCGTCCAAGGGCGGCGGAGGTTACAACGAGCTGCGTTTCGAAGATAAAAAAGGCGCGGAGCAGGTGTTCCTGCACGCGCAAAAGAACCTCGACCAGCGCGTGCTCAAGGACTCCCTCGACTGGGTCGGCGGCGACCGCCATTCCAAGGTCGACAAGGACCTGCGCGAAAAAGTCGGCGGTGATCGGCACTCGGCGGTCGGCGGCCATCGCAATGAAAAGGCCACCGGCGATGTGTCGATGGCCGCCGGCGCCAACATGATCATTAACGGCGGCCTGAAGACCGGTGTGACCGCCGGCCTGGACATGTACATCAAGGGCGGTGCCAACGTGGTGATCGAAGCGGGCGCGACCATCACCCTCAAAGTCGGCTCGACGTTCCTGACCCTGACCCCGGCAATGATCGTCGCTTCGATCATCCCGCTGCCGCTGCCCGAGGCTGCGTCGGCCGCCACCGCCCTGGCCCTGACGGCCGCCACTGGACCGGCTGGCGTGCCGCTGCCGCCCAAGGAGGCCGACGATGGCCAGTAACCCTTTCTGGAGCCCGCTATGAACCTGATCCTGCTGGTTAACAGCTACCGCGACCAACCGATGCCCGGCGAGGTGATCTGCCGCTTTACCGAGGCCGGTGGTTCCATTGGCCGTGGGCCGGACAATGACCTGACGCTCGATGATCCCGGCAAATATATCTCACGGGTCCATGCGCGCATCGAGCTGCGCGGCGAGCAGTTCTACCTCACCGACACCGGCAGCAACCCCAGCCTGGTCAACGAACGCCCGCTGGGCAAGGGCCGCGAACGTGTACTGGAGGAAGGCGATCGCCTGGTGATCGGCGATTACGCGTTGCAAGTGCGCCTGGAGCAGCCACAGGCGCCGGCGGCTGAAGACGACGCCCTGGCCACACGCATCCTGCCGCCGCTGTTTGTGCCGCCACCACCGCCGGTGGCCGTACCGTTGCCGCCACTGGAAGTACCGCAACCGTTGCTGCGCGACCCGGAGGTGGTGGTGCCGGTGCTGCTGCACGACGACTTGGCTGGTGCGCGCATTCTGGAGGGCGACTCGCTGTTTGATGGGGCGATGCCGCTGTCCGATCCGCTGGGCTTGAACCCGGCGCTGACCCCGGTTTTTCGCGGCACCGAAAGCGACCATGTAGCACCGCAGATGCAGGCCTTCAACCCGCCTTTGTGGCAGTCGGAGCCGCAGGTCATTCCGGATGACTATGACCCACTATTGGGGATTTCCACCGATTCAGCGGTTGGTCGCGGTCCAAATGTGGGAGCGGGCTTGCTCGCGAAGAACGATAACGCGGTCATCCAGAAAGAACCCGTCTCCTCAGAGACCTTCGCGAGCAAGTCGAATCGTCGCACCGCCGCTCCCACATTGACCGCGTCCACCCGTGACAGCGCGGTGCTTCAAGCCCTGCTATCCGGCCTCGGCCTGCCCGACCTGCACACCTCCCGCACCCCCACCGAACTTGCCCAACTGGTTGGCGAAATGCTCCGCGCCGCCACCGGCGGCACCATGGATGTACTTATGGCGCGCGCGTTGACCAAACGCGAAAGCCATATCGACATGACCATGATCGGTGCCTATTCCAACAACCCGCTCAAATTCTTCCCCGACGCCGACAGCGCCCTGACGCAGATGCTCAATGGCGACTCACCGGCCTACATGCGCCCGGTCAAAGCCATGAATGCATCGTTCGAAGACCTCAAGGCCCATGAACTGGCGGTGATCGCCGGTATGCGCGCAGCGCTCGGTGCGGTGGTACAGCGTTTCGACCCGGCGCGGGTAGAACAACGCCGCACCACCCACGGCGCGCTCGACAAGTGGATGCCGGCGCGGCGCAAGGCGCGTCTGTGGGACCGCCTGGTGGAGCGTTACGAAGACCTGGCGCGGGACGCCGATGAGGATTTGCAGCGGTTGTTCGGGGAGCTGTTTTCCAAGGCTTATGAAGAACAGGTGGCGCGGATGAGGCAGTAAGGGGCCGCTACGCAGCCCAGCGGGAGCAAGCTCCCTCGCCACCACAGCCGGCCCATGTTGAGAGAAGAATTTATGTCCTGGAATAACAAAGTAGTCTGGTCCGAAGGCATGCTCTTGCAGCCTCAGCACCTGCAACAACACGACCGTTTTCTGCAGACCCAGCTGCAAGCCCGTGTGGCGTCCTTGCGTGCTTATGGCTGGGGCTTTTCCAAATTGGAAATCGACCCGCAGCAATTAGCCATGGGCAAGCTGTCGCTGCTCGCATACAGCGGTGTATTGCCGGACGGCACGCCCGTGGGCCTGCCGTTTGACGACGAAATGCCGCTGCCGCTGGAGATCCCGGATGACGCCCGCGACTTAAAAGTGGTGCTGGCCTTGCCGAGCCTGCGTCCCGGTGTGGCGGAGGTCGACGATAACCCTGGGTTTGAAAGTTTCGCCCGCCATCGCAGCAGTGAATACGAAGCCTGGGACAGCAATGGCCTGGACAGCAGTGCGTTGATGAGCATCGGCAAGTTACGCCTGCGCCTGGCCTTTGAAGGCGATGTGGCTGACGCCTACAGCGTGCTTGGCGTCGCCCATGTGGTGGAAAAACGCGCGGACAAGAGCGTGGTGCTCGATCGCGAATTCTGCCCGCCGTGCCTGGACATTCGGGCGGCCGAGCGCTTGCGTGCGTTTGTCGATGAGCTGTTGGGGCTGGTGCAGCAGCGAGTCGAGGCGCTGGCTTCACGGTTAACGCGCCCGGATGGCAGCGGAGCGGCGGAAATCGCGGACTTTTTGCTGTTGCAATTGCTTAACCGCAGCCTGCCGCTTGTGCGGCATTTGTCGGCGATGAGCGGTTTGCACCCTGAGCAACTGTACCGTGATCTTGCCGCCCTGGCGGGTGAACTGGCGACCTTTACCCGTGACGACAAGCGCGCAGCGGCATACCCGGTATACCGCCACGCAGCGCTGGCGCAGACCTTCGCCCCGGTGATGCTCGACCTGCGCCGCGCCCTGTCGGCGGTGATGGATGTACGCGCCATTGCAATACCGCTGGAAGAACGCCAATACGGCATTCGCGTGGCCGTGCTGCCGGACCAGGAGTTGCTGCGCTCGGCCACCTTCATCCTGGCGGTGCAGGCGCAGATGTCCGCCGAAAGCGTGCGCAGCGGCTTCCCGCCGCAGGTCAAGATCGGCTCGGTGGAGAAGATCCGCGACCTGGTCAACCTGCAACTGCCGGGCATCGGTTTGCGCCCGCTGCCAGTGGCGCCACGGCAGTTGCCGTTCCATGCCGGCTTTACCTATTTCGAACTCGATCGCAGCAGCGAATATTGGCAACTGCTGAGCCAGTCGGCCGGCTTTGCCATGCACATCGCCGGCGTGTTTCCGGGGCTGGAGATGCAGTTCTGGGCGATCCGCAACTAAGGCAAGGTGACCTACGTGAACGACACTTTTGATGGCGGCCAGGACCCGGACCGCACTTTGCTGATCCCAACGCCTGGTGGCCGCCGGACTGCGGCGCCGACCCATGTTGCTGGCGATGTGCAAAGAGCCGCGCTGGTGTTTCATGGCCAGGGGCTCAACCCGCTGGTGCGTGCGGCCAACCCATTGCTCGACCTGGTGGTGCCATTGCGCACCCTGACGAGCGTGCCCGACCTGGAGAGCCTGCGCCAGCGTCTGATCCAGGCGGTGCAAGCCTTCGAGGCCCAGGCGCGGGCCAGCCAAGTGGATGTGGAAACCGTCGCCGCGGCGCGTTATGCACTGTGTACGCTGGTCGACGAAACCATCGCCAGCACCCCATGGGGTGCTGGCGTGTGGGGCAGCCGCAGCCTGTTGGTGACCTTCCATAACGAAGCCTGGGGCGGCGAAAAGTTCTTCATGATCCTGCAGCGCTTGAGCCAGGATCTGCGCACCCATATCGATGTGCTGGAGTTGATGTACCTGTGCATGGCCCTGGGGCTGGAAGGCCGCTATCGCGTGCTGGATCGCGGCCTGGATCAGTTGGGGTTGCTGCGTGAACGGCTGCTGCAATTGATCCACCAGCAGCGCGGCAATCAGGAACAGGAACTCTCACCCCGCTGGCGCGGCGCCGAAGCCCCCCAGGCGTCGATGCTGCGGCGGGTGCCGTTGTGGGTCATGGCCTCGGTGGCGGCGGTGGTGTTGCTGAGCGTGCAACTGACCTACAGCTGGCTGCTCAACCGTGCCTCCGACCCGGTGTTTGCCCAGTTGGGTTCGATTCGCGTGGCTTCGCCGCTCAAAGTCGCTGTGCCCGCCACTGCGGCGCCGGTGCGCCTGGCCGGGTTCCTCGCACCGGAAGTGGCTCAAGGGCTGGTGGCGGTCAAAGACAGCGCCGACCGCTCAGTGATCACCCTGCGTGGCGACGGCGTATTTGCCTCCGGCAGCGCCGAGGTGTCGAGCAACTTCGATGGCTTGCTGGCGCGTATCGGCGATGCCCTGGCGACAGTGCCGGGCGATGTAGTGGTGGTCGGGCATACCGACAACGTGCGGCCCTCGGCGACCTCACGGCTGGGCTCCAACTTTGACTTGTCCCAGGCGCGGGCCAAGACCGTGGCGCGCTTGCTCGCCCAGCGTGCCGGGCCGGCCGAGCGTTATCGCAGCGAAGGCCGGGGTGAAACCGAGCCGCTGGTTCCCAACGATTCGGCGGCTGATCGCGCGCGCAACCGACGCGTCGATATCACCGTGTTGATCCCTTCCCAGGCGCAATAGCCATGAACTTCTCTTCGTTTTTTTCGTTGTTATGGTCCCCGGTGGAGCGCTTTGTCCTGTGGCTGCTCAAGCCGTGGTTGCTGGCGTTGATCGGCGTGGCCTTGTTGTCGCTGCTGGTGTGGTACGAAGGCCCGCTGCTGGCGTTCAACGGCAGCGAGCCGCTGGCGCCGGAGGCACGTCGTTGGGGCTTGATCGCAGTGTTTGTGCTGGTATGGGCCGGCTACTTTGCCTGGCGCCTGTGGCGCGCCTGGCGTGCCAACCGTGGCTTGATGGCGGGTGTGGCCGAGGCGCCAGTGGTGGCGCCGGGTGTGCGTGAAAGCCAGGCCGAAGTGGCTGAGTTGGGCGAACGCATGCGCTCGGCCATGGGGGTGCTGCGCAAGGCCAACCCTGGCTGGAAGATGAGCGGGCAGTACCTGTATCAACTGCCGTGGTACATGTTTGTGGGGGCGCCGGGCAGCGGCAAGACCACGGCGCTGACCCATTCCGGCCTGCAGTTTCCGCTGCGCGAAGCCATGGGTTCCGGCGCTATCGGCGGCGTGGGCGGCACGCGGCACTGTGACTGGTGGTTTACCGATGAAGCCGTGCTGCTCGACACCGCCGGGCGCTACACCACCCAGGACAGCTACACCGAAGTCGACAAAGCCGCCTGGGGCGGGTTTCTCGATTTGCTCAAAAAGTACCGCCGCCAGCGCCCGGTCAACGGCGTGATCGTGGCCTTGAGCGTCAGCGACCTGCTGCAACAGACCGAGGCCCAGCGCCAGGCCCAGGCGCTGGCGATTCGCGCGCGTATCAATGAGCTTTACGAGCGCCTGGGCCTGCGCTTTCCGGTGTATGTGATCATCACCAAGTGCGACTTGCTCGCCGGGTTCTCGGAGTTTTTCGAGACCTTTGGCCGTGATGAACGCGCGCAGGTCTGGGGTGTGACGTTCCCGTTGCCACAACCGCCGCAGCCGGACATGGGGCTGGCTTCCTTCCCGGGCGAGTTCGATGCCCTTGAGCGCCAGCTGCAACGCCGCGTGCTCGAACGTTTGCAGCAGGAACGAGATCTGTCGCGCCGCGCTTTGCTCTATAGCTTCCCGCAGCAGTTCGCCAGCCTCGGCGATGGCCTCACGCGTTTTCTCAATACGGTGTTCGAAGCCAATCGTTATCAGGAACCGGCGTTGTTGCGTGGCGTGTATTTCACCAGCGGCACCCAGGAAGGCAGCCCGATTGATCGGGTGCTGACCTCGCTGGCGGCGTCGTTCGGCTTGGGCCGCAAAGTGCTCGCGCCCAATGTGGCCAGCGGGCGCAGTTACTTCATCACGCGGTTGCTGCGCGAGGTGATTTTCAAAGAAGCCGGGCTGGCCGGGGTCAATCATCAGGAACAGCGTCGCCGGCGTTTGCTTGGCCGCGTCGGGCGGATGACGGCGGCGGCGGTGTTTGTACTGTTGCTGGCGGCGATGACCATCAGCTACAACCGCAACCTGCAGTTGATCGCCGATGCGTCGAGCGCCGCTACCCAGGTCGCCCAGTTGGCTCAGGCGTTGCCAGCCGAAGGCGATGTGCTGGTGACGTTGCCACTGCTTAACGCCGCGCGTGCCTTGCCCAGTGGTTACAGCGATGGCGACAACAGCGTGCCGCTGCTCAGCAGAATGGGGCTGTATCAGGGCAACAAGCTCGGCGCGGGTGCGGTGACGCTGTATCGGCGCCTGCTGCGCAGCACACTGCTGCCGCACATTGTCGCCAATATGGAGAACGCTATGCGCCGTGGCGATGCGAGCAACCAGGAGTTTCTGTATGAAACCCTGCGTGCCTATCTGATGCTGGGCGAGCGGCAGTTCTTTGATGCCGCCTCGGTGCAGGCCTGGGTCGATGTTGACTGGCGCCGCGAGTTGCCTCAGGCCACTCCAGCGCAGTTGCAGCAATTGTCCGATCACGTGGCGGCCTTGCTGGAAGCCGACGATGAAGCGGAACCGGTGCAACTGGACAGCGCATTGATCGCCAAGGTACGCCTGGCGCTGGCCGGTATGCCGGCGTCCCAGCGCATCTACAATCGGGTCAAGCGCCTGGTAGAGCAGCAGCACTTGCCGGAGTTGAGCGTCAATAGCGCGGTGGGGCGGGACGTATCGTCACTGTTTACCCGCGCCAGTGGCGAGCCGTTGTCCCGTGGGGTCAGTGGCGTGTATCGCATTGCCGGTTACCGCCAGTTGACCGATTTGACCCCGCAAGCCGTGACCGACATGGCCAAGGACAGTTGGGTGCTCGACCGCCAGGAGTCGGCGCCGATTGCCGGCGGCAACCCGGCCATGCAGGCGGCGGTGCTGCAGTTGTATTACGCCGACTACATCCGGCTATGGGACACCTTTCTGGCGGATGTGCATGTGACGCCGCTCACCAGCCTGGGCCAGGCGTCCCTGGTAACCAACGCCTTGGCCGCCACTGATTCGCCGCTGCGGGCGTTGCTGCAAGCAGTGGCCAAGGAAACCACCCTGGATGGCGCCCTGACCACGGCGGTTAGCAAAGACACCGATCAACGTGTGCGCGACAAGATCGCCGCGGCCACCCAGAAGCTGCAAGCGGCGCTGGGTGCCGATAACCCGGCGCCAGTGGCGGATGCTTCGGCCAACCCGGTGGACCAGCATTTTGCCGCGCTGCACCGTTTGGTCGGCAGTGGCACTGGGCCGCAACCGCTGGACGACGTATTGGTTGCGCTGAAGGACGCCGGGCAGTTTTTCGACAGTGCTGACGCGGCCCGTCGCAGCGCCGCGCCGGCCCCCTCCAATGAAGTCCTGGGGCGTTTGAAACGTTCCGGCGAGACCCAGCCTGCGCCATTGTCGGGCGTGTTACGGGATGTGGAATCCGCTGGCTCCGCGCTGACCTTGGGCAATGAAAAGGCGCGCTTGAATGCGCTGTGGGAAGCCACCGGCGCACCCTTCTGCCGGGCGGCCATCGACGGGCGCTATCCGTTGGTGCGCAGTTCCGGGCGCGATGCCACCGCCGATGACTTCGGCAAGTTCTTCGGCCCTGGCGGCTTGATGGACGATTTTTTCAGCAAGAATCTCGCCGCTTATGTCGACATGAGCGGCAGTCAATGGCGCTGGCGCGCCAGCGGGCTGACCGCGCTGAATATCTCCCAGGATGTGCTCAACCAGTTCCAACGCGGCGCCAGGCTGCGGGATATGTTTTTCGTCGCCGGTGCGCGTCAGCCATCAATGCGTTTTGACCTGAAAACCCTGAGTGCCGACCCGGCGTTGACCAGGGTCACACTGGATATCGATGGCCAGCCGGTGGTGTACGACGCGGGCAGCGTGGCGGATTTCACCAGCCTGTCGCTGCCGAGCGGCAAGTCCGGCGGCCTGGTGCGCCTGGACGCCACGCCGGCATTGGTCAGCCCGTTGCGCAGCGATGGCCCTTGGGGTTGGTTGCGGATGATGGACAAGGCCGCGGTCAGCGCCCAGGGCGAACAACTGCAACTGACCTTCAACCTGGAAGGCCATCGAGTCACGTACCTGTTGCGAGCCAGCAGTGTGATCAATCCGTTTCGCCGTGATGGCGCCGAGCAATTCCATTGCCCTTCGAGCTTTTAAGGATCATTCATGCATGGATTTTTCGGCAAGGTCGCAAGCCATGGGGACTTTGTCAGTCGCCGCTTGTCCTCAACGTTTTTGCAGCCTTGGGATGCATGGCTACAGGGCGGTTTGCAGCGCAGTCGCGAGCGGCTGGGGTCACAGTGGCTCCAGGTTTACCTGTGCAGCCCGATCTGGCGCTTTGCCTTGGCGGCGGGTGTCTGTGGTGAGCAGGGATGGGCGGGCGTGATGATTCCCAGTGTGGATCGGGTGGGGCGTTATTTTCCGTTGACCCTGGCCTGCGCCGGGGAGGATGTGCCGCTGCTTGCTCGGCTGGAAGGCGACGCTTTTTGGTATGGCCAGTTGGAGTGCCTGGCATTGTCGGCATTGAAAGAAGGCTTTTCCCTGGAGGCTTTCGACGAGGCGCTGCTGGGGATGCCACTACCAGAACGCTGGTCGCCGGCGAGCTACGCCAACAGCGTGGCACCGCCGGCGCGATGGTTTGCTTTGCCCGACCCTGAGCGTATCGGCGACGGCATGCCGCAACTTAGTGCCCGGATCGAACCACTGGCGCGCCATTCGCTGTTCTGGACCGAGGGCTCGCCACGCGTAGCGCCGTCACTTTGGGTGGGCGAGGGGTTGCCAGACAGCGACACGTTTGCCGATATGCTCGGTGGATTTGGTGTGCAGTAAGTTTTTGGACGGTAACGCTTTTTTGTGGTGAGCGGGTTTCATGTGGTGAGTGGGCTTGTTGTGGCGAGCGGGCAAGCCACAAAAAGCCCGCTCGCCATAAGGTGAATCTTCAGCCTAGCGCCGCGAGCTGCGCCACGGTTTCCGGAAAGCGTGCCACCAGCCGAATCAAGGTGGTGGCCTGGGCGTTGGGCTTGGCCCGGCCTTGTTCCCAGTTTTCCAGGGTGCGTACGTTGGTGCGCAGGTACATGGCGAACACCGAGCGCGAGAGGTTGAGCTGTTGGCGCACGGCGACCACTTCTTCGGCGCTCAGGGGGGCCAGGTTGTTGAGATGGACCTTGTGGGTCCGCAGGGTGACTTTGCCTTGGCGTTCTTCGGCCAGGGCGTCGAAGCCTTCGACCAGTTCGGAAAAGATTTCACGTTTCATCATGTGTTCTCGCTTTGATTTCCCTGTCCAGCATGTGTTTTAGGGCTTTCTTGTGGTTGGGCGTAAGGTCGTCCTGTTCGTGTTTGCCGTACAGGGTGAACAACCAGAACTGCGTGCCGCCCGACCACCAGTAGTAAATGACCCGCAAGCCCCCGCGTTTGCCTTTGTTGCGTCGCTCATCGACGAAACGGACCTTGCGCAACCCGCCGGTGCCCTCGATCACGTCGCCCGCTTGCGGGTGCTTCATCAACTCCTGTTGAAAGCCCTGGAATAGCTCGTCACTCAGATAGTCCCTGCGATGCCGTTCAAAGGCCGGCAACTCGATAAATAGAGCATCCATGTTCTGTACGTAGCCTGCGTATAGTGTGGTGGCCCACGCGCCTTGGGTCAAGTGACCGGGCTGTGGGAACTTTCCTAAAACGCAACCACCATAAGGCCGCCTTCAGCGAGTAGATGCCAGACGAATAGGTAGAGGAGGAAGGAAATTTCTACAGTAAGAGCAGGTAAAAGAACTGACCCTCAGAAACGCAAAACGGCGCCCGAAGGCGCCGTTTCGTTTACTGCATCAAGCTAAGCGATCAAACGCCCAGTACCGCGTGCTGCACCAGGGTGAGCAACGGTTGTGGGTACACGCCCAGGAAGAACGCAAGCAGGGCGATGGCCAGCAGCATCACGCCACCTGCCTTCTGTTCCCAGTGCAGCTCGGCGTCTACGCGGCGCAGGTTTGGCTCGATCAGGTACAGAGTGACCATCACGCGCAGGTAGTAGAACACGCCGATGGCGCTGCCCAGTACCAACGAGGCAACCAGCCACCATTCGTGGGCTTCAACACCGGTAGCCACGATGTAGAACTTGCCGATAAAGCCTGCGGTCAGCGGGATACCGGCCAGGGACAGCATCATCACGGTGAGCACGGCGGTCAGGTACGGACGGCGCCAGAACAGGCCGCGGTATTCGTACAGGGCGTCGGCGTCACGGCCTTTGAACGGCGAGGACATCAGCGTGATTACGCCGAATGCACCCAGGCTGGTGATCACGTAGGTGACCAGGTACACGCCCATGGCTTCCACGGCCAGGCCTTTGCTCGCCACCAGGGCGATCAGCAGGTAGCCGAAGTGCGCGATGGAAGAATAACCGAGCAGACGCTTGAGGTTGTTCTGGGTCAGGGCCAGCAGGTTACCGAACAGGATCGACGCAATGGCGATCACGGTCAGCACGGTGCTCAGCACGCCGGTGTTGGCCGCAGGCGAGATCTGGAACAGACGCACCATCACCGCAAACACGGCAACCTTCGACGCCGTGGCCAAAAACGCGGCCACCGGCGCCGGGGCGCCTTCGTACACGTCCGGGGTCCACAAGTGGAACGGCACCAGGGACAGCTTGAACGCCAGGCCGATCAGCATCATCGCCAGGCCCAGTTGGGCAATCGGCGCAGGCATGTTGGTGGCCGCCAGGGCGTGACCGATACCGGTGAAGCTCAGGTTGCCGGCCTCTGCGTAGAGCAGCGCCATACCGAACAACAGGAACGCGGAACCGGCCGCCGACAGCACCATGTACTTGATGCCGGCTTCCAGCGAGCGCTTGTTGAAGAAGGCATAAGCCACCAGGCCGTAGGTCGGGATCGACAGCAGTTCCAGGCCGATGAACAAGCCGGCCAGGTGCTGAGCGCTGACCAGCACGATGCCACCGGCCGCAGCCAGCAGAATCAGCAGGTACAGCTCTTCCTTGTTGCCTGGGTAGCCGGTGCCGCCTTCGCCGAGGTAGGCGTGGGCAAGGGTGACGCAGGCCAGGGTGGCAACGAGGATCAACGCGATGTACAGCAGCGCGAAGTCATCGACCATCATCAGCGGGGTCACGGCCAATGGCGCAACCTTGAGTGCCGGGATGATCGACAGCAGGGCCAGGTTAAGACCGGCACACGACAGCAGGAACGTTTGCGAGTGATTGCGGCGCCAGGCGATTGCCAGCATCACCGCCACAACGGTGAGGCTGGTAATCAGCAGCGGCGCAAGCGCGATAAAGTGTTGGATCGTGAATTCCATAGCGCTCTTACCGGGCCGAAGCGAGTTGAGAGAAGGCGGTGCCGATCCACTGCTGCACGCCATGCATCGTCGCGGCAGAAGTGTCCAGGAACGGTTGCGGGTACACACCGATGTAGATCAGCAGCACCGCAAGGCCGAGCACCATGATCAGTTCGCGAGCATCCATCCCTTGCAGGACGGTGTCGGACTTGGCCGGGCCGAAGTAGGCGCGGTGGATCATGATCAGCGAGTAAACCGAACCAAACACCAGGCCCGAGGTAGCAATAGCGCTGATCCACGGCGTGTGTACGAACGAACCCATCAGGATCAGGAACTCGCCGATGAAGTTACCGGTGCCCGGCAAGCCCAGGGATGCGGCGGCGAAGAACAGGCTGATGGCCGGCAGGTACGCGATGCGCGACCACACGCCACCCATTTCACGCATGTCACGGGTGTGCAAGCGCTCGTACAGCTGACCACTGAGGATAAACAGTGCGGCGGCCGAGACACCGTGGGCCAACATCTGGATCACCGCGCCTTGCAGCGCCAGTTGGCTGCCGGAGTAGATGCCGATCAGTACGAAACCCATGTGGGAAACGGACGAGAAGGCAATCAGACGCTTGATGTCGGTTTGCGCAAAAGCCAGGAACGCACCGTAGAAGATCCCGATCAGACCCAGGGTCATGGCGATCGGCGCGAACTCGGCCGAGGCATTCGGGAACAGCGGCAGGGCGAAACGCAGCAGACCATAAGCAGCAGTCTTAAGCAGGATACCGGCGAGGTCGACGGAACCTGCGGTCGGTGCCTGGGCGTGAGCGTCAGGCAACCAGGAGTGGAACGGCACCACCGGCAGCTTCACCGCGAAGGCGATGAAGAAGCCCAGCATCAGAATGTACTCGGTGGTCAGCGACATCTTGGTTTTCAACAGGTCGGCGTAGTTGAAGGTAATCACGCCAGTGTTGTTGAAGTTGACCAGTACCAGACCCAGGATCGCCACCAACATGATCAGGCCGGAAGCCTGGGTGAAGATAAAGAACTTGGTCGCCGCGTAGATCCGGGTTTTCTTGCCGTCCGAAGAACTGTGACCCCAGAGCGCGATGAGGAAGTACATCGGCACCAGCATCATTTCCCAGAAGAAGAAGAACATGAACAGGTCCAGCGCCAGGAACACGCCGACAACGCCGCCCAAAATCCACATCAGGTTCAGGTGGAAGAAGCCCACGTGACGCTGAATTTCTTTCCAGGAGCAGAGTACCGAGAGGATACCCAGCAAGCCGGTCAGCAAAATCATCAACAGCGACAGGCCGTCGAGGGCCAGGTGCACGTTGATGCCGAAGCGCTGGATCCACACGTGCTTGAATTCAAGCGCGAAGGTTGGATCGACACCCGGTGCCGGAGCGAATGAATAGTCACCGTGGGCCCACAGCCAGAGGCCGAGCGCGAGTTCCAGGGACATGGTCAGCAACGCAATCCAGCGGGGGAGGGTGGCGCCGAAGCGTTCACCCATCCAGCAGAGCAGGCCGCCGATAAAGGGGATCAGGATTAGCCAGGGCAGAATCATGACAGGCTCGTTTCCTTTCGCAGGTTCGCAAAGTTCAAAAGGTTCATAGTCAGACCGCTACCACAACGATGGCGCCGATCACCAGCACGGCACCGATGGCCATGGAGGCTGCATACCAACGCAGTTGACCGGTCTCGCTGCGGCTCAGGGCGGTGTGACCGGCCTTGGCGGCGCGCGGGATCAAACCAATGGTCTGGTCGAGCGGGTCTTTGCGCAGTACGTGGCTGATGGCCAGGTAAGGCTTGACGAACAGTTTGTCGTAGATCCAGTCGAAGCCCCACGCGGCGAACCACCAGGCCGAAAGGAAACGGCCAATGCCACTGTTGGCGATGGCGGTGACGAAGCGGCGCTTGCCGAGGAACAGCAGCGCGGCCAGCAGGATACCGGCGATGGCGATGGCGCCCGAGGCGATTTCCAGGCTGTGCTTGGCGGCGCCACCGGCATGCCCGGCGCTTTCCGGCAGTACTCCGGCCAGAGGCGGGGTGATCATGGCGCCGATGAAAGTCGACAGGATGATCAGCACCGACAGCGGCAGCCAGTGGGAAATGCCATGGCCTGCGTGCGCTTCGGTCTTGGCTTCACCGTGGAAGGTGATGAAGATCAGGCGGAAGGTGTATAGCGAGGTCATGAACGCACCGACCAGGCCTGCATACAGCAAACCGTGGTTACCGCTGGCAAAGGCTTCCCAGAGGATTTCGTCCTTGGAGTAGAAACCTGCGGTCACCAGTGGCAGGGCCGACAAGGCCGCGCCGCCGACGATGAAGCTGGCGTAGGCCAACGGCAGTTTCTTCCACAGGCCGCCCATCTTGAAGATGTTCTGCTCGTGGTGGCAGGCAACGATCACCGCACCGGAAGCGAGGAACAGCAGGGCCTTGAAGAAGGCGTGGGTCATCAGGTGGAAGATCGCGCCGTCCCAGGCACCTACGCCCAGGGCCAGGAACATATAGCCGATCTGGCTCATGGTCGAGTAGGCGAGGATACGCTTGATGTCGGTCTGAACCAGCGCGGCAAAACCCGCCAGAACCAGGGTCACACCACCGACCAGCCCTACAAGATGCAGGATTTCCGGCGCCAGGGTGAACAGGCCGTGGGTACGCGCGATCAGGTAGACACCCGCAGTTACCATGGTTGCCGCGTGGATCAGCGCCGACACCGGCGTAGGGCCGGCCATCGCGTCCGCCAGCCAGGTTTGCAGCGGCAGTTGTGCGGATTTACCCACAGCGCCACCCAGCAGCATCAGGGTCGCCAGGGTGATCCAGAAGTCACCAACCTGGAATTTCTGCGGTGCCAGCACCAGCAGTTCCTGGATGTTCAGCGTGCCCACTTGTTGGAACAGGATGAACAGGCCGATGGCCATGAACACGTCGCCGATGCGGGTAACGATAAACGCCTTGAGTGCCGCGTTACCGTTGTTGCGGTTGCTGTAGTAGAAACCGATCAACAGGTACGAGCACAGGCCCACGCCTTCCCAGCCGAAGTACAGGAACAACAGGTTATCGCCGAGTACCAGAAACAGCATGCTGGCGATAAACAGGTTGGTGTAGGCGAAGAAGCGCGAGTAACCGGCCTCACCGCGCATGTACCAGGACGCGAACAGGTGGATCAGGAAGCCTACACCCACCACCACGCCGAGCATGGTGATCGACAGGCCGTCGACATAGAGGGCGAAGTTGGGCTTGAAGCCGTCCACCGACATCCACTGCCACAGCACCAGGGTGTAGTGGCCGCCTTCCGGCGGCGCCACGTTGAATTGCCAGATGACGTAGGCAGCCACGATCGCCGACAAGCCAATGGAACCCACGCCGATCAGGGCAGACAGGTTTTCCGACCAGCGTCCACGGGAGAACGACAGCAGCAGGAAACCGATCAGGGGAAATACGAAAGTCAGAAAGATCATGTTCATCCGCGCATCTCACTGGCAGCGTCGATATCAAGCGTGTGGAAGCGACGATACAGTTGCAGCAGGATCGCCAGGCCAATACTGGCCTCGGCGGCTGCCAGGCTGATCACCAGGATGAACATGACTTGCCCATCCGGCTGCGCCCATCGGCTACCTGCAACAACGAACGCCAGTGCGGCGGCGTTCATCATGATTTCCAGGCTCATCAACACGAACAGAATGTTACGGCGAACCATCAGGCCGACCAGGCCAAGGCAGAACAGGATGCCGGCGACCGCCAGACCATGCTCCAAAGGGATAGCAGGCATCGTCATTGCTCCTTGGCTTCGTTGCGGCCCAAGTGGAAGGCGGTGATGGCTGCCGCGAGCAGCAGCATCGAAGCCAGTTCGACCACCAACAGGTACGGGCCAAACAGGCTGACGCCCACGGCTTTCGCGTCTACGGTGGTATGGCCGATGGCCTGGCCGCTCTGGTGAGCGAACAGCACATACAGCAGTTCACCCAGCAGCAGGGCTGCCAGGATGACCGGGCCGAGCCAGATGCCGGGCTTGAGCCAGACGCGTTCCTGGGCGACCGAGGCCGGCCCGAGGTTGAGCATCATCACCACAAACACGAACAGCACCATGATGGCGCCGGCGTAGGCGATCACTTCCAGCACACCGGCGAACGGTGCGCCGAGGCTGAAAAAGGTCATGGCCACGGCGATCAACGAAATGATCAGGTAGAGCAGGGCGTGCACAGGATTGGTGTTGGTGATCACGCGAAGCGTGGACACCACTGCAATACCGGACGCGAAATAGAAAGCGAATTCCATCTTTCTTCCTTAAGGCAGCAAGCTCTTCACGTTGATCGGCTCGGCTTCGTTTTGTGCGGCGCCCTTGGGCTTACCGGCAACGGCCATACCTGCAACACGATAGAAGTTGTAATCAGGGTTTTTACCGGTACCTGCGATCAGCAGATCTTCTTTCTCGTACACCAGGTCCTGACGTTTGAACTCGGCCATCTCGAAATCCGGTGTCAGCTGGATCGCGGTGGTCGGGCAAGCTTCCTCGCAGAGGCCACAGAAAATGCAGCGCGAGAAGTTGATGCGGAAGAAGTCCGGGTACCAGCGACCGTCTTCGGTTTCAGCTTTCTGCAGGGAGATGCAACCTACCGGGCACGCCACGGCGCACAGGTTGCAGGCTACGCAACGCTCTTCGCCATCGGGGTCGCGGGTCAGTACGATACGGCCGCGATAGCGCGGCGGCAGGTACACCGCTTCTTCCGGGTATTGCAGGGTGTCGCGTTTGCGAAAGCCGTGACCGAACACCATCACCAGGCTTCGCAACTGGGTACCGGTACCCTTAACGATGTCGCCAATATATTTGAACATGGGTCAAATCCTCACTGAACCGCGCCGGCTGGCGTGTTCAACAACACAACGGCAGCCGTCACCAGCAAATTGATCAGGGTCAGCGGCAGGCAGAAGCGCCAGCTGAAATCCATCACCTGGTCGTATCGTGGACGCGGAATGGAAGCGCGCAGCAGGATAAACAACATGATGAAGAACGCGGTCTTCAGGAAGAACCAGAAGAACGCCAACTGCGGCAGGATGCCGAACGGACCGTGCCAGCCGCCGAAGAACAGCGTGACCAGCAGGGCCGAGATCAAGATGATGCCGATGTACTCACCAACGAAGAACATGCCCCATTTCATGCCGGCGTATTCAATGTGGTAACCGTCAGCCAGTTCCTGTTCCGCTTCCGGCTGGTCGAACGGGTGACGGTGAGTCACGGCGACGCCAGCAATGAAGAAGGTGCAGAAGCCGAAGAACTGCGGAATGATGAACCACAGGTTCTGCGCCTGGTACTCGACGATGTCGCGCATGTTGAATGAGCCGACCTGCACCACGATGCCCATCAGCGCGAGGCCCATGAACACTTCGTAGGATACGGTCTGGGCCGAGGCCCGCAAGCTGCCCAACAGGGCGAACTTGTTGTTACTCGACCAACCGGCGAACAGCACCGCGTAAACCGACAAGCCGGCCATGGCGAAGAAGAACAGCAAGCCGATGTTCAGGTCCGCCACGCCCCAGGTCGGGGTGATCGGGATGATCGCGAAAGCGATCAGCAAGGCGCTCATGGCCACGACCGGTGCCAGGGTGAAGATCACCTTGTCGGCAAACGGCGGGGTCCAGTCTTCCTTGAAGAACATTTTCAGCATGTCGGCGGCGATCTGGAACATGCCGAATGGGCCAACGCGGTTCGGACCGTAACGGTCCTGCCACCAGCCCAGCAGGCGACGTTCGACGAAGCTGAGCAGGGCGCCCGCCACGACCACGGCCAACAGGATCACGATGGCCTTGACCACCGAAATGATCACGTCAATTACTTCCGGCGTGAACCAAGTCATTGCGCTGCCTCCTGCAGACCGTCAACGGTTTTGCCAAAGATCGCAGGTGGAATACCGGCAAGGCCTTTAGGCAGTGCAACCAGGCCGGCACCCAACTCATCGTTGATACGCAGCGGCAGACGCAGGGTCTTGCCGGCCACGTTCAGGCTGAGCAGGGCACCGTCGTTGACGCCCAGGCGGTCGGCTTCGGACTTGGCTACCGACACGTAGGCTTCAGGAATGCGACTTTGCACCGGCGCGGCTTTGGAAGAGGTCTCTTCGCTGCCGAACAGGTGGAAGAACGGCACAACCTGCCAGGTACCCTGAGCCGGGTTGAATGGACGCGGTACGGCAGCGAACCAGTTCAGCGCGTCACCGGTGCTTTCGATCAGGCGGGTGCCTGGGTCGCCAGCGCGGATGTGACCACCGACTTCGTCCTGGAATTTGTTCCAGGCTTGCGGCGAGTTCCAGCCCGGCGACCAGGCAAATGGCACCTGCTGACGTGGCTCGACCGAGCCCGAGTAACCTTCCATGGAGAAGGCAAACGCGGTATCCGGGTCTTGTGGGGTACGCGGCTCGTGCACGCTGATGTCGGCGCGCATGGCCGTACGGCCGGAGTAACGCAGCGGTTCACGGGCCAGCTTCATGCCCTTGATGCGGAACGAGGCGGACGGTGCAGCGTCGACGATACGGGCCAATTGCGGCGCGCTTGCGGCGGCGGCAGCCGTTACGTGGTCGAGCTGGGTCCAGTCGATCGGCTGGTTCAGCAAGGTCGCGCGCAGGGCATGCAGCCAGCGCCAGCCTTCGTGAACCAGGATGCTGGCGTCCATGTACTTCGGATCGAACACCTGGAAGAAGCGCTGGGCGCGGCCTTCCTGGCTGACCAGGGTACCGTCGCCTTCGGCGAAGGTGGCGGCTGGCAATACCAGGTTCGCACGCTCGCTGGTGGCGGTCTTCTGGTGGTCGGCCACGATCAGGACCTTGGCAGCGTCCAATGCTGCGTCAACCTTGGCAGCATCGGTGCGGGTGTACAGGTCGTTTTCCAGTACCACGATGGCGTCAGCATTGCCGTCGATCACGGCTTGCAGGGCAGCGTCCAGAGACTCGCCACCGAGCATGGCCAGGCCGAGGCTGTTGGCTTCCGGCACGACCAGGCTGATGGAACCGTTCTTGTCGCGCAGCTTCAAGGCCTTCGCGATATTCGCAGCAGCCTCAATCAGTGCCTTGGAACCCAACGAGGTGCCGGCAATGATCAATGGGCGCTTGGCCGCGAGCAGGGCGTCGGCGATGCGCTGGGCCAGTTCAACGGCTTCAGCGTCCAGGCCTTCGACGGCAGGCGCGCTGGCGTCGAGGGCGTGGGCTACGGCGAATCCGATGCGGGCCAGATCATCCGGCGCTGCGTGAACGCATTCTTCGGCAATATCGTCGAGCTTGGTTTCAGCCAGGCTCGCGATAAACAGCGGGTTCAGCGCGTGCTGGCCGATGTTTTTTACCGCGGCGTCGAGCCAAGGCTGAACGCGCATGGCGTCGGCCATGTCTTCAGCCTTGCCTTTGACCGACTGGCGCAACGACAGCGCAATACGCGCGGCGGTCTGGGTCAGGTCTTCACCGAGGACGAAGATCGCGTCGTGGTCTTCGATGTCGCGCATGTTCGGAACTGGCAGCGGGCTGTCGTTCAGCACTTGCAGGACCAGGCGGATGCGCTCCAATTCACCGGCTTCGATACCGGAGTAGAAGTGCTCGGCACCCACCAGTTCGCGCAACGCGTAGTTGCTTTCGAGGCTGGCACGCGGCGAACCGATACCGACGATGTTGCGGCCGCGCAGCAGGTCGGCGGCTTTATCCAGCGCGTCGTCCAGGCTCAGCTTGGCGCCACCGGCCAACAGCGGCTGGCGTGGGCGGTCTTCGCGGTTGACGTAGCCGTAGCCGAAACGGCCACGGTCGCACAGGAAGTACTGGTTGACCGAACCGTTGAAGCGGTTTTCGATCCGACGCAGCTCACCGTAGCGCTCGCCCGGGGAGATGTTGCAACCGCTGGAGCAGCCATGGCAGATGCTCGGCGAGAACTGCATGTCCCACTTACGGTTGTAGCGCTCGGAGTGGGTCTTGTCGGTGAACACACCGGTCGGACAGACCTCGGTGAGGTTGCCGGAGAACTCGCTTTCGAGCACGCCGTCTTCAACGCGACCGAAGTACACGTTGTCGTGGGCGCCGAAGACGCCCAGGTCGGTGCCGCCGGCGTAGTCTTTATAGAAACGCACGCAACGGTAGCAGGCGATGCAGCGGTTCATTTCGTGGGAAATGAACGGGCCGAGGTCCTGATTCTGGTGGGTACGTTTGGTGAAGCGATAACGGCGCTCGTTGTGGCCGGTCATCACCGTCATGTCTTGCAGGTGGCAGTGACCGCCTTCCTCACAGACCGGGCAGTCGTGCGGGTGGTTGGTCATCAGCCATTCGACCACACTGGCGCGGAACGCCTTGGATTCTTCATCTTCGATGGAAATCCAGGTGTTGTCGGTGGCTGGGGTCATGCAGGACATGACGATACGACCACGGGTGTCGTTCTCGTCGGTGTACTGCTTGACCGCACACTGGCGACAGGCACCGACGCTACCGAGCGCGGGGTGCCAGCAGAAATACGGGATGTCGAGGCCTAGTGAGAGACATGCCTGTAACAGGTTGTCTGCCCCATCGACTTCGAGCGCTTTGCCGTCTACGTGGATAGTGGCCATGGTTCAAAGTTCTTCGTTGGCCCGTTGTCAGCGGGCGTGGCTAATGGAATCTTGTTATTCATGGGCATCAACACAGCCTTTACGGCGTCAGCCCATGAGAAGGCGAAGGGCACGGACCCTTCGCCCTTTAAAGCGTTATGCGCCGACTACGATCGGCCTTGCCAGAGGCGGGACGGCGGCGCTGGTAGGCGCGATGCCGGCTTCGAACTCCGAACGGAAGTATTTGATGGCGCTGCCCAATGGCTCCACGGCGCCCGGTGCGTGAGCACAGAAGGTCTTGCCTGGGCCGAGGAAACCGACCAGACCCAGCAGGGTCTCGATGTCGCCTGGCTGGCCTTCACCTTTCTCGATCGCCATCAAGAGCTTGACGCTCCATGGCAAACCATCACGGCACGGGGTACAGAAACCGCAGGATTCGCGGGAGAAGAACTGCTCCATGTTGCGCAGCAGCGAGACCATGTTCACCGTGTTGTCGACCGCCATCGCCAGGCCAGTGCCCATACGGGTGCCGACTTTGCCGATGCCGCCGGCATACATTTGTGCGTCGAGGTGCTCAGGGAGCAGGAAGCCGGTACCGGCACCGCCTGGCTGCCAGGCTTTCAAGGTGTAGCCGTCGCGCATGCCGCCGGCGTAATCCTCGAACAGCTCGCGTGCGGTGACGCCGAACGGCAGCTCCCACAGGCCAGGGTTCTTGACCTTGCCGGAGAAGCCCATGAGCTTGGTGCCCATGTCTTCACTGCCTTCACGGGCCAACGATTTGTACCAGTCAACGCCGTCGGCGATGATCGCCGGCACGTTGCACAGGGTTTCAACGTTGTTCACGCAAGTCGGCTTGCCCCACACGCCCACGGCGGCAGGGAAGGGCGGCTTGGAGCGTGGGTTGGCACGGCGGCCTTCGAGGGAGTTGATCAGTGCGGTTTCTTCACCGCAGATATAACGCCCGGCGCCGGTGTGTACGAACAGTTCGAAGTCAAAACCCGAACCGAGGATGTTCTTGCCCAACAGGCCTGCGGCCTTGGCTTCTTCCACGGCACGGTTGAGGTGCTTGGCGGCGGTGGTGTATTCGCCACGCAGGAAGATGTAGCCCCGGTAGGTTTTCAGCGCACGGGCGCTGATCAGCATGCCTTCGATCAGCAGATGGGGCAGTTGCTCCATCAGCATGCGGTCTTTCCAGGTGTTCGGCTCCATCTCGTCCGCGTTGCACAGCAGGTAACGGATGTTGATGGATTCGTCTTTGGGCATCAGGCCCCACTTAACACCGGTGGGGAAGCCTGCGCCGCCGCGGCCTTTAAGGCCGGCGTCTTTGACGGTCTGGACGATATCGTCCTGGGCCATGTCGGCGAAGGCTTTGCGCGCCGCCGCGTAACCGTTCTTGGCCTGGTACTCGTCAAGCCATACCGCCTCGCCATCGTCACGCAGACGCCAGGTCAGTGGATGAGTTTCAGGCGAACGCTTGATCAGGTTGGCCGGGCCGAAAGATGTAAGGGTCATGGGTAGCCCTCAAGCAATTGGGTGACGCCAGCAGGCTGCACGTCACCGAATGTGTCGTCGTCGATCATCAACGCCGGCGCCTTGTCGCAGTTGCCCAGGCAGCACACCGGCAGCAGCGTGAAGCGCCCGTCCGCAGTGGTTTGGCCCAGGCCAATGCCCAGCTTGTTCTGGATCTCGCTGACCACCGACTCGTGGCCACCGATGTAGCAGACCATGCTGTCGCACACGCGAATGATGTGGCGGCCGACCGGCTGACGGAAGATCTGGCTGTAGAACGTCGCCACGCCTTCAACGTCGCTGGCGGGGATGCCGAGCAGTTCGCCGATGGCGTAGAGGGCGCCGTCCGGCACCCAGCCACGTTCCTTCTGGACGATCTTCAAGGCTTCGATCGACGCCGCGCGCGGGTCTTCGTAGTGATGCAGCTCGTGCTCGATGGCCGAGCGCTCGGTTTCACTCAAGGTGAAACGATCTGTTTGGATAAGCGTGCTGTTCATGCTTAGCGGTCCACGTCGGCCATAACGAAATCGATACTACCCAGGTACGCAATCAAGTCCGCGACCATCTCGCCTTTGATCACCGAAGGGATCTGCTGCAAGTGCGGGAAGCTTGGGGTGCGAATACGGGTGCGGTAGCTCATGGTGCCGCCATCGCTCGTCAGGTAATAACTGTTGATACCCTTGGTCGCTTCAATCATCTGGAAGGATTCGTTGGCCGGCATCACCGGGCCCCACGAAACTTGCAGGAAGTGCGTGATCAGGGTTTCGATGTGCTGCAGCGTGCGCTCTTTAGGCGGCGGCGTGGTCAGCGGGTGATCCGCCTTGTACGGGCCGGCCGGCATGTTGCGCATGCACTGCTCGATGATCTTCAGGCTCTGGCGCATTTCTTCGACACGCACGATGCAGCGGTCATAGGCATCGCCATTCGCGGCCGTCGGAATCTCGAATTCGAAGTTCTCGTAGCCGGAATACGGACGTGCTTTACGCAGGTCGAAATCGCAACCGGTCGAACGCAGGCCGGCACCGGTGACGCCCCATTCCAGGGCCTCTTTGGTGTTGTAGGCGGCGACGCCAATGGTACGGCCCTTGAGGATGCTGTTGTCCAGCGCAGCCTTTTGATACTCGTCCAGACGCTTGGGCATCCAGTCGATGAATTCCTTGACCAGCCGCTCCCAGCCGTTCGGCAGGTCGTGGGCCACGCCGCCGATGCGATACCAGGCCGGGTGCAGACGGAAACCGGTAATGGCTTCGATAACCTTGTAGGCGCGCTGACGGTCGGTGAAGGTGAAGAACACCGGGGTCATGGCGCCAACGTCCTGGATATAAGTACCCAGGAACAGCAGGTGGCTGGTGATCCGGAAGAACTCGGCCATCATGATGCGGATGGTGTCGACGCGGTCCGGCACCTTGATACCGGCCAGCTTCTCGACCGAGAGCACGTACGGCAGGTTGTTCATCACGCCGCCGAGGTAGTCGATACGGTCGGTGTACGGGATGAAGCTGTGCCAGGACTGACGCTCGGCCATCTTCTCGGCACCACGGTGGTGGTAGCCGATGTCCGGCACGCAGTCGACGATTTCTTCGCCGTCCAGTTGCAGGATGATACGGAAGGCACCGTGAGCCGAAGGGTGGTTCGGGCCCAGGTTGAGGAACATGTAGTCCTCGTTGGTGCCGGAGCGCTTCATGCCCCAGTCTTCCGGACGGAAGCGTGCAGCCTCTTCTTCAAGCTGTTGCTTGGCGAGGTTGAGGCTGAACGGGTCGAATTCGGTGGCGCGCGCCGGGAAGTCCTTGCGCAGCGGGTGACCTTCCCAGGTCGGCGGCATCATGATGCGCGTCAGGTGCGGGTGGCCCGGGAAGTCGATACCGAACATGTCCCAGACTTCACGCTCGTACCAGCTGGCATTCGGCCAGATACCGGTAACGGTCGGGACGCTCAGGTCGCTTTCAGAGAGGGCGACCTTGATCATCACGTCGCTGTTACGTTCCAGCGACATCAAGTGGTAGAACACGGTGAAATCGGCACCGCTCGGCAAGCCTTGACGCTTGGTGCGCAGACGCTCGTCCACGCCATGCAGGTCATAGAGCATGACGTACGGCTTGGGCAGGTTGCGCAGGAAGCTCAGGACTTCGACGAGCTTGGCGCGCGCCACCCACAGCACCGGCATACCGGTGCGTGTGGCCTGGGCGGTGAAGGCGTCAGGGCCAAAACGGTTATTGAGTTCGACAACCACATCCTGGTCGTCTGCCTTATAAGGCGGGATGCGTCGAGCACTGCCTGTAGTCATGGTTTTTTATCGCTTTCGGTCAACGTAAAGAATGAAGCCAGGTGTTCGTTCTATAAAAGAAGCGGGCTGGATCAGACTTCGTCGGGGCTGCGCAGGTTGGTGACTGCAATTCGCTGTTCGCGGCGCTGTTCCTTTTGTGACGGCATCTCGGCGCGATAAACGCCTTGATCACCGACAACCCAGGAAAGCGGACGACGCTCCTTGCCAATCGACTCCTGCAACAGCATCAAGCCTTGCAGAAAAGCTTCAGGGCGGGGCGGGCAGCCAGGCACGTAGACGTCCACGGGCAGGAACTTGTCCACCCCTTGAACGACGGAGTAGATGTCGTACATGCCACCGGAGTTGGCGCACGAACCCATGGAGATAACCCACTTTGGCTCGAGCATTTGCTCGTAGAGACGCTGAATGATCGGCGCCATCTTGATAAAGCAGGTGCCGGCGATAACCATGAAATCCGCCTGGCGTGGTGATGCCCGGATAACTTCGGCGCCAAAGCGCGCGATGTCGTGGGGCGCCGTGAAGGCGGTGGTCATTTCCACGTAGCAGCACGAAAGGCCGAAGTTGTACGGCCACAGGGAGTTTTTACGCCCCCAGTTGACCGCGCCACTCAGCACGTCTTCGAGTTTGCCCATGTAGATGTTTTTGTGGACTTGATCTTCTAACGGATCGGAAACGGTTTCCCGTTCGCCGATAGGGTACTGATCGTTAGGAGCATCCGGGTCGATCCTGGTGAGATTGTATTGCATCGCCAAAGCCTCATTGTTTCAGCTTCGCTTGCCGCTTACGACGAGCTTCCGGAGCCCAGTCAAGGGCGCCCACTCGGAATAGGTAGACAAGGCCTGCCAACAGAATTGCTATGAAAACGAGGGCTTCGACGAATCCGGTCCAGCCGCTTTCGCGGACGGACACAGACCAGGCAAAGAGAAAGAGGGCTTCGATATCGAAGATCACGAACAGCATCGCGACCAGATAGAATTTGGCTGAGAGCCGCAAGCGGGCGCCACCTGTAGGCAGCATGCCGGACTCGAACGGTTCATTTTTGCTGCGGCCCCAGGCTTTTGACCCGAGGAGGCTGGAGACGCCGAGCATGAAGGCACAAAGGCCGACAACACCGAGGAGGAAAATGGCAAAGCCCCAGTTGTGGGCCATGAGTCCTGTCGCTTCGGTCATGCTGGAAATCCTTAACAGAGAGCAAAGGTCTCTGAGCTCGAAAAAGTAACGATGCAGTGACGATATGTCGCAGCGCAATCAATCGCGGTGATTTTATGGCTAAACACCGGGCAAGTAAAATTCCGATAGCGAAATTATTCGATGGAATAAGCACATAGTGCACCTTCTTGGGGCTGTAGCCCTTGTGGGCCGGGCATTAGCGGGCATTTAATCAAATGTGTTTTGTTTAAGCTGTAAAGAAGTTTTCATGGGCTAAATGATAATGAATATTGTTTGCGCGGGGTTTAAGCGAATGTTTCTCGTGTGGCGCGGGAAGTTGTTGTTACTTGCTGGGTTGCTGCTAGTTGCTGGAGGGGATCTTTTAACCGATTTGATTCCGGCAAATACCGCTCCAGGTCAATGTTTTGCGCAAAAAAACTGCTGAGGCTATATGCATTCCCCTGTGGGAGCGGCGGTGCGACGATTCCACATTTTTGATCTCCTTTGTGTCAGGGAGATTTTCTTTCGGGCAAAAAAACGCCCCGAACCAGTCGGGGCGTCAGATCAAGCGGCAGTGCGGTTAGGTCTTCCGTGGGGCCGCACTGGCCGTGTACTCGCTACTTAGTGAAACTGCTCTTCTTCGGTCGAGCCGGTCAGTGCGGTCACGGACGAGGTGCCGCCCTGGATCACGGTGGTCATGTCGTCGAAGTAGCCGGTGCCCACTTCCTGCTGGTGCGCCACAAAGGTGTAACCCTTGGCGGCGTCAGCGAACTCTTGCTCCTGCAGTTTCACGTAGGCGGTCATGTCGTTGCGGGCGTAGTCGTGCGCCAGGTTGAACATGCTGTGCCACATGTTGTGAATGCCGGCCAGGGTGATGAACTGGTGCTTGTAGCCCATGGCCGACAGTTCGCGCTGGAACTTGGCGATGGTCGCGTCGTCCAGGTTCTTCTTCCAGTTGAAAGAAGGCGAGCAGTTGTAGGACAGCAGTTGGTCCGGGTATTCCTTCTTGATCGCCTCAGCAAAGCGGCGCGCTTCGTCCAGGTCCGGCTTGGCGGTTTCGCACCAGATCAGGTCAGCGTACGGCGCGTAGGCCAGGCCACGGGCGATCGCCTGGTCGAGACCGGCGCGCACTTTATAGAAACCTTCCTGGGTACGTTCGCCAGTCACGAACGGCTGGTCGTACGGGTCGCAATCCGAGGTCAGCAAGTCCGCCGCGTTGGCATCGGTACGCGCCAGGATGATGGTCGGCGTGCCGGCAACGTCAGCGGCCAAGCGTGCTGCGGTCAGCTTTTGTACGGCTTCCTGGGTTGGAACCAGTACCTTGCCGCCCATGTGGCCGCATTTTTTCACTGACGCAAGCTGGTCTTCGAAGTGCACGCCGGCAGCGCCTGCCTCGATCATGCTCTTCATCAGTTCGTAGGCGTTGAGTACGCCGCCGAAACCCGCTTCGGCGTCAGCCACGATGGGTGCGAAGTAGTCGATGTAGCCTTCGTCGCCCGGGCCTTTACCGGCTTTCCACTGGATCTGGTCGGCGCGGCGGAACGAGTTGTTGATGCGCTTGACCACGGTTGGCACGGAGTCCACCGGGTACAGCGATTGGTCGGGGTACATGGATTCTGCAGAGTTGTTGTCCGCAGCCACTTGCCAGCCGGACAGGTAGATCGCCTGGATGCCGGCTTTTACCTGTTGAACTGCCTGGCCGCCAGTGAGGGCGCCCATGCAGTTGACAAAATCTTTTTCGGGACGGAAGGACGGCTTGGCACCCTGGGTGACCAGCTTCCACAGCTTCTCGGCGCCGAGTTTTGCAAAGGTGTGCTCAGGTTGAACCGAGCCACGCAGGCGGACGACGTCAGCAGCGGAATAAGCGCGGGTCACGCCTTTCCAGCGTGGGTTTTCAGCCCAGTCTTTTTCAAGGGCTGCAATTTGCTGTTCGCGTGTCAGTGCCATGGGGAAAAACCTCGTCGCATAGGTCTAGGTGGAGAATTCCATTTGCCAGCCACGTATTAACTGCGTGGTTGTGGCTGCTCGCTGACCAGAAGCTTAGGCGGCCAAGTCAGGTTCGACGGGGAAGGCGACGGGATGAACGCGTTGCGAGAGGAGGAGTGGAGCAGGTAGGGGCAAACTGCGAACGGTCTTCGGGCATCGTGGGCCTTGGTACGATCCATCAGTGTGTAGCCGGGTTACCTGGTTAGCTTCCGTCCCTCGGGACAACTTCGTTCCAGTCGCAACCAAAGTCAAACACACCTTGTGGGCGGTACAGACACGAATCGGCTCAGGTGGGTAGCTTGGAGCGGCGATCCGAAGGCCCTTGCCAGGGCCCCTGATTAGCGGGAGCGAGGCCATCATGCACAGGCTTTTTTGGCTCGTCAAATGTTTTGTAGTGCTTTTTTTAAAGCACTACATCTTTAGTCTAATGCGACTCGCCAGTCAGATTTTGGTGCTTTAGTTCAGGGTGTCGACCTTGACCCGCAAAGTCAGGTCATCGCGGCCCTGAGTAGAGTAGCTGCGGGTTGTAGAGGATTTATCGGCCTGGGTTTCGCGATTGATGCCCGCCAGTGGGATCCATTCGCCCAGGCGCCCGCTGACAGTTGTGTCGGTACTTTGCACATTCACTACATCGGGACGTTCCTGGCTCATACGGTCACGGTTAGTACTGATGGCCAGGTGTACGGTCTCGCCCGTGACGCTGGCAGTCACGTAAAACCCCTGGGTGACGTTGCGATACTGGGTCTGGTTCTGCGGGCGGCCGTAGGCGTCAGGCTGCGTGGTGGTCAATGGCACGCTTTGGCCGACCTGGATCAGCGCGGGCACGCCTTCACTGGCCTGGATCTGCTGGATGCCCCCGTCGCGGCTGGCGGTGCCGTAGCTGATGATGCGGGTTTGGCTGTCGCCAGTGTTCTGCTGGTTGTTTTCGTTGCTGTCGACGGTGATCAACAGGCGTTTGGCAGGTGTGTCCAGTTGCGACAGCAACGCACGCAGGTCCTGGATCTTGCCGGGGTCGGCGTTCACGATAAGTTGGTTGCCGTAGGCGCTGACGGTGCCGTCCTTGCCGATAAAGTTTTGCGCGACGGGCAGCAGGTCGGCGCTGGTACGGTTGCTCAAGTTGACGACTTCGGTGTCGGCCATGGCGCAGGCGCTGGCAGTGAAGAGGAGGGCGGTGAGCAGGGTGCGTAGGGACATGTCCGTTATCTCTGCGAGTCAATTAGGCGTGATAGTGCCAGTTTGTCGGCCTGGCAGGTCGCAAGTTGAATCGTAGACGGCAAAATGCCCTGGCATGGCAGGGCATTTTTGGGTGTTGCTGAAATTGCCTTCGCGAGCAAGCCCGCTCCCACATTCGACCGCGCTCCAAAGGGTCTACTCGGTCAAGTGTGGGAGCGGGCTTGCTCGCGAAGGGAGCGACTCGGTCTCGGCTCAGCCCTCGCGCACCATATCAACGTGCGGAATCCCGACCTCCAGGAACTCGTCACTGACGATCTTGAAACCCAGTCGCTCATAAAATCGCGCCGCATACACCTGCGCACTCAGGAACTGCCTGGTCTGGCCACGTTTCTCGGCCTCGCCGATCACGGCTTCCATCAGCTTGTCGCCAACCTTCAGCCCGCGCCAGTCCTTGAGTACCGACACGCGACCAATCTCGCCGCTGGGCAGCAGGCGAGCGGTGCCAATCGGAAAATCACCTTCGAATGCAAGAAAATGCATTGCGTTGGCGTCATCCGCATCCCACTCCAGCTCTGGTGGAACCGATTGTTCAGCGATAAACACCGCCTCACGAATGCGCCGTATCTCGGCGATATCCTTTTGCCAGTCCGCGACACTTACGTGAATCTTATTCATCGGCAAATCCCAGGCTTCCTTGCTTGACCAGTTCGCACAGCAGGTCACGACCGTCTTCGTCGGCCAGCCAGGTGCCGAGGTTTTCGCTGTGCAGGGCGTCGGCCGAGCACACCAGCTTCAGCAGTTCGCGCAGTTTGCCTGGCAGGTAACGGCTCTGGCCGCTGGCGAATAGCAGCACATCGTCGTCCACTTCCGACCACGCCATGCGCGCGCTCGGGTTGCGCACCAGAATCGCGCCGTTTTCCAGGCTACTGATAAAGTCTTCTTCACCCAATTCTTCGCCGGCGACCAGTTCCGGGTAGCGCGGCTCGGTCATGAACTGGCCGAACCAGGTCAGCAGCATGCGCTCGTCGCTCATGTGCTCGGCCAGCAGGCCTTTGAGGCGGTCAAGTGCATCCGCTTGAATCTGGTGCGGGTCGCTGACCGGTTGGGCGTCGGCGTCGGTGTAACGCTCTTCATCGGTCAGGTACTGGCTGAGGAAGTCAGTGAAGTGGGTCAGCACTTCGGCAGCGCTTGGTGCGCGGAAGCCCACCGAATAGGTCATGCAGTCGTCTTCGGCAATGCCGAAGTGCGCCAGGCGCGGCGGCAGGTAAAGCATGTCGCCCGGTTCCAGCACCCATTCTTCGCTCTGTTCGAATTCCGCCAGGATGCGCAGGTCGGCGTGTTGCAGCAGCGGGCTTTCGGAATTGCACATCTGGCCGATTTTCCAGTTGCGCTTGCCTTGGGCCTGCAGCAGGAACACGTCGTAGTTGTCGAAGTGCGGGCCAACACTGCCGCCGGGTGCGGCGAAGCTGATCATCACGTCGTCGATGCGCCAGCTCGGCAGAAAGCGGAAGTGCCCGAGCAATTCGGCGACTTCGGGTACGAATTGGTCGACGGCCTGCACCAGCAGGGTCCACTCACGCTCCGGCAGCGTGCTGAACGCGTCTTCGGCAAACGGGCCGCGGCGCAGTTCCCATGGGCGCTCGCCGTGCTCGATTACCAGGCGCGATTCAACTTCTTCTTCCAGGGCCAGGCCGGCCAGTTCGTCGGCGTCGATCGGGCTTTCGAAATCAGGAATGGCCTGGCGGATCAGCAGCGGTTTTTTCTGCCAGTAGTCGCGCAGGAATTCCCGTGCCGTGATGCCGCCCAGAAGTTGAAGAGGAATATCAGGATTCATGTGTAACCTATTGAAAGAAAGCACTTTTAAGACAGGAATAAAAACGCCCGGCGCGGCCGGGCGTCTCAAAGGGTCGCGCGTTGATCAGATGCGCTTGGCTTGCTCTACCGCGT
This sequence comes from Pseudomonas onubensis, assembly GCF_965653655.1. Classification (NCBI taxonomy): domain Bacteria; kingdom Pseudomonadati; phylum Pseudomonadota; class Gammaproteobacteria; order Pseudomonadales; family Pseudomonadaceae; genus Pseudomonas; species Pseudomonas onubensis. The sequence continues at coordinate 51,258 of NZ_CBFHAZ010000035.1, forward strand.
TGCCGATGTAGTTGGCCGGGGTGAGCAGTTTCAACTCGGCCTTGGCAGCGGCTGGCATGTCCAGGCCATCGATGAAAGTTTGCAGCGCCTCAGGGCTGATGCCCTTGCCGCGCGTCAACTCTTTCAGCTTCTCGTACGGGTTTTCGATGTTGTAGCGACGCATCACGGTCTGGATCGGCTCAGCCAGCACTTCCCAGCAGGCATCCAGGTCAGCGGCGATTTTTTGCGCGTTGAGCTCAAGCTTGCTGATGCCTTTGAGGCTGGCTTCGTACGCGATCACGCTGTGCGCAAAACCCACGCCGAGGTTGCGCAGTACGGTGGAGTCGGTCAGGTCACGCTGCCAGCGCGAGATCGGCAACTTGCTGGCCAGGTGCTGGAACAGGGCGTTGGCGATACCGAGGTTGCCTTCGGAGTTTTCGAAGTCGATCGGGTTGACCTTGTGCGGCATGGTCGACGAACCGATTTCACCGGCGATGGTGCGCTGCTTGAAGTAGCCCAGGGAAATGTAGCCCCAGATATCGCGATCAAAGTCGATCAGGATGGTGTTGAAGCGCGCAATCGCGTCGAACAGCTCGGCGATGTAGTCGTGCGGTTCGATCTGCGTGGTGTAGGGATTGAACCCCAGGCCCAGCTCGTCTTCGATGAAGGCGCGGGCGTTTTCTTCCCAGTCGATTTCCGGGTAGGCCGACAGGTGGGCGTTGTAGTTGCCCACGGCGCCGTTGATCTTGCCCAGCAGTGGTACGGCCGCGACTTGAGCGATCTGGCGCTCCAGGCGATACACCACGTTGGCCAGTTCTTTGCCCAGCGTGGTCGGCGAGGCCGGTTGGCCGTGGGTGCGCGACAGCATCGGCACGTCGGCGAAACGGATCGCCAGTTCGCGGATGGCGTTGGCGGTCTGGCGCATCAGCGGCAGCATCACATCATCACGGCCTTCGCGCAGCATCAGGGCGTGGGACAGGTTGTTGATGTCCTCGCTGGTGCAGGCAAAGTGGATGAACTCGCTGACCTGGGCCAGTTCCGGCAGCTTGGCCGCTTGCTCTTTGAGCAGGTATTCGATGGCTTTGACGTCGTGGTTGGTGGTGCGCTCGATCTCTTTCACACGCTCGGCGTGCTCCAGGGAGAAGTTTTCCGCCAGGGTATTCAATACAGCGTTGGCTTCGGCGGAAAACGCCGGCACTTCGCTGATGGCAGGGTGAGCGGCCAGGCGCTGGAGCCAGCGCACTTCAACCAGAACACGAGCACGGATCAGGCCGTATTCGCTGAAAATAGGGCGCAGGGCCTGGGTTTTGCCGGCGTAGCGGCCGTCAACAGGGGAAACCGCAGTGAGCGAAGAGAGCTGCATGGGGTGTTCTCGGACAGTCGGGCAACGAAATGGGGCGCGTATCATACATGAAAAATTCCGCCGGTCCGTCGCCAACTGACCGGCGTATTACGCGTGGGGCTATAAAAAAGCGGGTTGCTGCGACTTATTCGTTGCGCATCAACGGGTAAAGCTCTTTGAGCAATTTGCGTCGGCTGATTACCAACTGCCAGCGATGGCCGCCCAACTGGCGCCACAACCGCGCCGAACGAATACCGGCCAGCAGCAGGGCGCGGATTTTCGAGGCGTTGTTCGGTTGCTGCAGGTTGCGCATGTCGCCGTGCACCTGGATGCGCTGGCGCAAGGTGCTCAAGGTGTCCTGGTACAGCGCACCACAGGCGGCAATCACGTTTTCGTGGGCCGGGCCGAAGTGTTCCACCTGGGACTGAATCTGCGGCAGGCGTTTGCCGATGGTTTCGAGCAGGTCGTCGCGCTTGGCCAGTTGCCGCTCAAGGCCGAGCATCGACAGGGCATAGCGCAACGGCTCGCGTTGCAAGGTGCTCGGGTCGCGTTCCAGGGCGCCGATCAGCGCGCGGTAGCCTTCACGCAGCGCCAGGTCGTCGCCGCCGTACACTTCCAGGGTGTCCTTGGGGTCGCGGATCAGCAGGCTGCCGAGCATGCAGGTCAGGCCTGCCTCGGTCACCTGGCCGGTCTTGGCGATCTTGTCGACCAGCACGGCGGCGAGGAAAACCCCGCCGAGTGCCGTTACTTGCTCCTGGGTCGGGCTCATGCCGGGTTGCTCCAGGCTTCGGCGACTTCAATCACGCCGCCGCCCAGGCAAATTTCGCCGTCATAGAACACCACCGATTGGCCAGGTGTGACCGCGCGTTGCGGGTCATCGAAGGTGGCGCGGTAGCCGGTAGCGGTTTTTTCCAGGGTGCAGGGCTGGTCGCTCTGGCGATAGCGCACTTTGGCGGTCAGGCGGCGTGGCGTGCTCAGGTCGATCGGGTTGACCCAATAGATCTCCGAAGCCAGCAACGCGCCCGAGAACAGCAGCGGGTGTTCGTTGCCCTGGCCGACGACCAGCACATTGTTTTCCAGGTCCTTGACCAGCACATACCACGGCTCTTCGCCAGCGTCTTTAAGGCCGCCGATGCCCAAGCCCTGACGCTGGCCAATGGTGTGGTACATCAAGCCATGGTGACGGCCGATCACTTCACCGTCGGTGGTTTTGATCTCGCCCGGTTGTGCCGGCAGGTATTGCTTGAGGAAGTCGCTGAAGCGGCGCTCGCCGATAAAGCAGATCCCGGTGGAGTCCTTCTTCTTGGCAGTGGCCAGGCCGTGTTTTTCGGCGATCTTGCGCACTTCGGGTTTTTCCAGCTCGCCGACCGGGAACAGGGTCTTGGCGATCTGTTCGCCGCCCACGGCGTGCAGGAAGTAGCTCTGGTCCTTGTTCGGGTCCAGGCCCTTGAGTAGTTCGGTGCGGCCTTCGATATCGCGACGGCGCACATAGTGGCCAGTGGCAATCAGGTCGGCGCCGAGGATCATGGCGTAGTCGAGGAACGCCTTGAACTTGATTTCGCGGTTACACAGGATGTCCGGGTTCGGCGTGCGGCCGGCCTTGTATTCGGCCAGGAAGTGCTCGAACACATTGTCCCAGTACTCGGCGGCGAAATTGGCGGTGTGCAGCTTGATGCCGATCTTGTCACACACGGCCTGGGCGTCGGCCAGGTCGTCCATGGCGGTGCAATATTCCGTTCCATCGTCTTCTTCCCAGTTCTTCATGAACAGGCCTTCCACCTCATAACCCTGCTCCATGAGCAGAACGGCGGAAACGGAAGAATCCACGCCGCCGGACATGCCGACGATGACGCGCTTCTTTTGTGTGTCAGAAGGGGCTGGATCACGCATAGGGTTTCAACGGGTGTCTTGAAAAAGGACGCGATTCTAACAGGCTCACGCCCGCAAGGCTAAAGAGAAGGGCGGATCAATTCGAGGCTATGGCGCTGGCCGGCCAGATAATCATCAATACAACGGATGATCAACTCGCTGCGCCAGTCGTCGCGCAAGGCCATCAGCTCCTCACGGGTCAGCCAGCGGGCGCGGACGATGCCTTCATCGAGCTGGTAGTCCGGGTGGTGTTTCAGCGCCTTGGCGGTAAAGCAGACCCGTTGGTACGTCACGCCATTGCTGGGTGCGGTGTACAGGTAGATGCCGACAATGCCGGTGGCTTCGACGTCCCAGCCGGTTTCTTCCAGGGTTTCGCGCACGGCGGCTTCGGTGAGGGTTTCATGCGGGTCCAGATGGCCGGCCGGCTGATTGAGCACGGCGCGGCCGCCCTTGAGTTCCTCGACCATCAGGAAGCGGCCGTTGTCTTCGACGATAGTGGCGACGGTGATGTGGGGTTGCCAGGTCATTGGATGCCTCGATTCAGGATGCGGCGCGGTCTTTGGGCAGTATTGCAGTCAGTGTGGGAGCGGGCTTGCTCGCGAATGCGGGGGGTCAGATATGCATCGGGTGACTGGC
>NZ_CBFHAZ010000036.1:0-52141 GCF_965653655.1 Pseudomonas onubensis
TGGCTTCGATGAACTGAAGCAACCTGCTGCCGAAAACTTCATAACTCATTGTTTACCAAGGAGTTTTCCGTTTCGACTGCGCCGGAAGTGGGGCGAATTATAGACAGATATAAAACGCCGTCAACACTTAATTTAGCTTCTCTATCAATAAGCCAGATTTGATCAAAAAACAACCAAACCAATGCCTCTTGATCAATCTACCTATATAGACGAGCAGCCTCAGATAACACCCGCCGCCTTCAGCGCAGCCACATTCGCCGAATCCAACCCCAACACCCCTTGCAACACCTGCACCGTATGCTCCCCCAATAGAGGAGGCGCATTACGATATTCCACCGGCGTCTTGGACAGCCGTATTGGGCTTGCGACCTGAGGCACCATCCCCGCCAATGCATGCGGCAATGCCATCGCCAACCCACGCGCCTTGACCTGCGGGTCGGCAAACACCTGCGCCAGGTCATTGATCGGCCCACACGGCACGCCTACTTGCTCCAGCAGCGACACCCATTCAGCCGTGGTCTTGAATACTGTGGCCTGACGGATAAGCGGAATCAGATCCGCACGGTTAGCCACCCGCATCTTATTAGTCGCGAAGCGCGGATCATCCGCCCACTGCGGCTGCCCGGCAACTTCAGCAAACTTGCGAAACTGCCCGTCGTTACCCACCGTCAGGATGAAGTCGCCATCAGCCGTGGGAAAGTCCTGATAAGGCACAATATTGGGGTGAGCATTGCCCAGGCGCTTGGGCGCCATACCCGTCGTCAGGTAGTTCATCGCCTGATTGGCCAGGCATGCCACCTGCACGTCCAGCAACGCCATGTCGATATGCTGCCCACCGCCGTCATGATCCCGATGAGCCAGCGCAGCCAGGATCGCCACGGTCGAATACAGCCCCGTCAGGATATCCGTCAACGCCACACCGACCTTTACCGGCCCGGCACCTTCATCACCCTCAGGCCGACCGGTCAGGCTCATCAGCCCGCCCAGCCCCTGGATCATGAAGTCGTAGCCTGCACGCGTCGCATAAGGCCCCGTCTGGCCAAAGCCGGTGATCGAGCAATAGATTAATTCTGGATTGATCTCCTTGAGCGATTCATAGTCCAGCCCATACGCCGCCAGACCACCCACCTTGAAGTTCTCGATCAGGATGTCGGACTTGGCCGCCAAGTCGCGCACCAGCTTCTGCCCCTCCGGGCGCGTGAAGTCGATGGTCACGGACTCCTTGTTACGGTTGGCCGACAGGTAATACGCCGCCTCACTGGTGTTCTCGCCATAGGCGTCTTTAAGGAAAGGCGGCCCCCATGCCCGCGTATCATCGCCACTGCCCGGCCGCTCAACCTTGATCACCTCAGCCCCAAGGTCTGCAAGGATCTGCCCGGACCACGGACCGGCCAGCACTCGTGACAAATCCAATACCCGCAGATGTGAAAGCGCGCCCATGCCGTTCTCCTATTAATAGAACGCTTGAAGACCGGTCTGCGCGCGCCCAAGAATCAAGGCGTGCACGTCATGGGTGCCCTCGTAGGTATTGACCACCTCCAGGTTGACTAAGTGACGCGCCACTCCGAACTCATCCGAGATACCGTTGCCGCCCAACATGTCCCGCGCCATGCGCGCAATATCCAGGGACTTGCCACACGAGTTGCGCTTCATGATCGACGTGATCTCAACCGCCGCCGTCCCTTCATCCTTCATGCGCCCCAAACGCAGACAGCCTTGCAAGGCCAGGGTGATTTCGGTCTGCATGTCCGCCAGCTTCTTCTGGATCAGTTGGGTCGCCGCCAAAGGCCGCCCGAATTGCTGACGGTCCAGGGTGTATTGGCGAGCGGTGTGCCAGCAAAACTCGGCAGCACCCAGCGCCCCCCAGGAAATGCCATAGCGCGCCGAGTTAAGACAGGTGAAAGGCCCCTTCAGGCCGCGCACGTCCGGGAAGATGTTCTCCTCGGGCACAAACACGTTATCCATGACGATCTCACCGGTAATCGAAGCCCGCAGGCCGACCTTGCCATGAATCGCCGGAGCGCTCAGCCCCTTCCAACCCTTCTCCAGGACAAAACCACGGATATCACCCGCATCGTCCTTACCCCACACCACAAACACATCGGCGATCGGGCTGTTGGTGATCCACATTTTGGCGCCGGTCAGGCTGTAGCCGCCATCGACCTTACGTGCACGGGTAATCATCGCACCCGGGTCAGAACCGTGGTTAGGCTCGGTCAGGCCGAAACAGCCGATCCACTCGCCCGATGCCAGCTTTGGCAGGTACTTCTGCTTTTGCGCTTCGGTGCCAAATTCGTTGATCGGCACCATCACCAGTGACGACTGCACACTCATCATCGAGCGATAGCCGGAGTCGACACGCTCCACCTCACGGGCAATCAGCCCGTAGCTGACGTAGTTCAGGCCACTGCCGCCGTACTGCTCAGGGATCATCGCGCCCAGCAGGCCGGTTTCACCCATCTCGCGAAAAATCGCAGGGTCGGTCTTTTCATGGCGAAAGGCTTCGAGCACACGCGGCGCCAGCTTGTCCTGGGCGAATTGCTCAGCGCTGTCACGCACCATGCGCTCTTCTTCGGTGAGCTGTTGATCCAGCAACAGTGGATCGATCCAGTTGAAGCTTGCCTTGCCAGCCATGAATAAGTCCTCGGGGAAGAAAACAGAAGTCGTGGATGCAGCCTAGGCCGGGCAGCCGCAGAGGGCAAACGAGGTTTGCGCATAGGGTTGTGCTAATTTCTCACTTCGTCATGACCAAAAAGCGCGCAGATGCGCTTTATGAGTGAGTACAACGTACATGCGCAGAAAAATTCCCAGCACCACCGCCCTGGTCAGTTTTGAAGCGGCGGCCCGCCACGAGAGCTTTACCAAGGCGGCGCACGAGCTTTCACTCACCCAAGGCGCCATCTGTCGACAGATCGCCAGCCTGGAGGAGTTTTTAAGTGTCGAGCTATTTCGACGCTCACGGCGGGGCGTCAAGCTGACGGAGGCTGGGCTTTCTTATAGCCGTCGCGTTGCCATGCAGCTGGACGCCGTAGAGCGCGATACCTTGTCGGTCATGGGGCAGCAGGGCGCGAATGTCATCGAGCTGGCAGTGGTGCCGACGTTCGGCACCCAATGGCTGATCCCACGGCTCAAGGACTTCCAGCACCAACACCCGGAAGTCACGGTCAACCTCACCAACCGCACGCGCCCTTTTCTGTTTGCCGACACCGAGTTCGACGCTGCCATCTACTTTGGCGATGCCGATTGGTCTGGCACCGAATCCCACCGGCTGATGGGCGAAAACCCCGTTCCCGTGTGCAGCCCGCGTTTACTGGGAAGCCGTGCCCAGTTCAGCCCGCAAGAGGTTGCCCAACTGCCGCTGCTGCAACAAACCACCCGACCATACGCCTGGCGCCAGTGGTTTAACGCGCAACAACTGAACATACCTCGCGACATGACAGGCCCCCGTTACGAGCTATTCTCGATGTTGTCGCAGGCCGCCATGCATGACATGGGCATCGCGCTGATTCCGCCTTTCCTTATCCAGCGCGAGCTGGAGGAGAGGCATCTGGTGATCGCAAGCCCCGAAACATTGAGCAGCACAAAGGCTTACTACTTGATGATTCCCGAGAGAAAAGTCGAATCTGCGTCGTTGCACGCGTTCAGAGACTGGCTGATCGACCAGTCACAGCGCTATAACCCCAGTATTTAAAGGACAAAGCCACTTTATTGACCTTGTAGTCAGGCAAATTAGGATCCTACAGATATAACTATATGTCGTGTTTTGAAAGACTGTACCTCTCAGGGCCAAAATGAGCTTAACGCCATGACTGATAAGGCTTGTAGCGACAATCACCTGCCAATGCCCGACCATTCATGCCAAAGATAGGGAAACCGTCCATAAACGTCTATAACCCTTTAAACACCTGTATTTAAAGAGGTTATTTTGTGCTGTTGCGACAATCAGTCACAGGGTGACTTGTAGTTAATTTTTCGTCACCCGTCATAATCCCTTGAAGGCCGTAAAGTTCGCCTGCAAAATGCCGCGCCCCGCTGTCATTTCAGCGGGATCGTGCTGATCGGCCGCCCCAGCTGCGCCCCTCACGGTGCACTGGCCTTTTTACAAAAAGATCAAAAGCAAAAAGATCATGCAGGAGATTTGACGTGCACATTGGTGTTCCTCTCGAAACCCAGACCGGTGAAACGCGGGTGGCTGCCACCCCGGAAACCATCAAGAAGCTGATCGGCCAGGGCCATAAGGTCACTGTACAAAGCGGCGCAGGCATTACCGCCAGCATCGTCGACAGTGCCTATGAAACGGCAGGCGCAACCATTGGCAGCGCCAGCGAAGCGTTTGGCGCCGAGCTGATTCTCAAGGTGGTTGCCCCCAGCGACAGCGAACTGGCGCTGATCAAAAGCGGCACCGTGTTGGTGGGCATGCTCAACCCGTTCAGCAACGAAACTATCGCCAAGCTGGCAGAGCGAGGCATTACCGCCTTCGCGCTCGAAGCTGCGCCACGCACCTCGCGAGCCCAAAGCCTCGACGTGTTGTCGTCACAGGCCAACATCGCCGGCTATAAAGCAGTGTTGCTGGCAGCCCATCACTACCCACGCTTCATGCCGATGCTGATGACTGCCGCTGGCACCGTCAAAGCCGCGCGCGTGTTGATCCTCGGCGCCGGCGTTGCTGGCCTGCAGGCCATCGCCACGGCGAAACGCCTGGGCGCCGTGATCGAAGCGTCTGACGTGCGCCCTGCCGTAAAAGAGCAGATCGAGTCCCTCGGCGCCAAGTTCGTCGACGTGCCATACGAAACCGACGAAGAGCGTGAATGCGCGGTCGGTGTCGGCGGTTACGCACGGCCGATGCCATCGAGCTGGATGCAGCGTCAGGCCCTGGCCGTACATGAACGCGCCAAACAAGCGGATATCGTCATCACCACGGCGCTGATCCCGGGCCGCAAAGCCCCGACCTTGCTCAGTGCCGAAACCGTTGCACAAATGAAACCGGGCTCGGTGGTCATCGACCTCGCCGCAGCCCAAGGCGGCAACTGCCCGCTGACCGTCGCTGACCAGGTGGTCGTGGAAAACGGCGTGACCATTTGCGGCCCGACCAACCTGGCCGGTGCGGTCGCTGCCGATGCTTCTGCTTTATATGCGCGCAACCTGCTGGACTTCCTGAAGCTGGTCTTCACCAAGGAAGGGCAGTTTGAAATCAACCTCGAAGACGACATCGTCGCCGCGTGCCTGATGTGCCGCGACGGCCAAGTCATCCGCAAAAACGCCTAAGCAGGGATTCAGACGATGGAAGAGCTTATCTCCCCCGGTATCTACAACCTGATCATCTTTGTGCTGGCGATTTATGTCGGTTACCACGTGGTCTGGAACGTCACACCGGCGCTGCATACGCCGCTGATGGCGGTGACCAACGCGATCTCTGCGATCGTAATCGTCGGCGCCATGCTCGCCGCAGCCCTCACCGTGACACCCCTGGGTAAAACCATGGGCACCCTGGCCGTGGCCCTGGCGGCAGTCAACGTGTTCGGCGGCTTCCTGGTCACGCGCAGGATGCTGGAGATGTTCAAGAAGAAAGCCCCGAAAGTAAAAGAAGAGGCGCCAAAGTAATGAGCATGAATTTGGTTACGACGCTCTACTTGATCGCGTCGATCTGCTTTATCCAGGCCCTCAAAGGCCTGTCGCACCCCACTACGTCGCGCCGTGGCAACCTGTTCGGCATGCTCGGCATGGCGCTGGCGGTACTGACCACTGTGGGCCTCATCTATAAGCTCGGCGCTGAGCTTGCAACAGCCGGTATCGGTTACGTCATCGTCGGCCTGCTGATCGGCGGCACCGCCGGTTCGATCATGGCCAAGCGCGTAGAAATGACCAAGATGCCGGAGCTGGTTGCCTTCATGCACAGCATGATCGGCCTGGCGGCGGTATTTATCGCGATTGCCGCCGTGGTCGAACCGCAATCCTTGGGCATCGTCAAACACCTGGGCGACTCGATCCCTGCGGGCAACCGCCTGGAACTGTTCCTCGGCGCAGCCATTGGTGCAATTACCTTCTCCGGGTCGGTGATCGCATTCGGCAAGCTCTCGGGCAAATACAAGTTCCGCCTGTTCCAAGGCGCACCGGTACAGTTCAGCGGCCAACACAAACTGAACCTGGTGCTCGGCCTGGCCACCCTGGGCCTGGGCCTGGCGTTCATGTTCACCGGCAACCTCACTGCGTTTGCGTTGATGCTGGCTCTGGCATTCGTATTGGGCGTGCTGATCATCATCCCGATTGGCGGCGCCGACATGCCAGTGGTTGTCTCGATGCTCAACAGCTACTCCGGCTGGGCAGCGGCGGGCATCGGCTTCTCGCTGAACAACTCTATGTTGATCATCGCCGGCTCCCTGGTGGGCTCCAGCGGCGCGATTCTGTCTTACATCATGTGCAAGGCGATGAACCGCTCCTTCTTTAATGTGCTGCTCGGTGGTTTTGGCAACACAGCAGATGCCAGCGCAGCGGCTGGCTCCAAAGAAGCACGCCCAGTCAAATCCGGTTCGGCTGATGACGCAACCTTCCTGCTGACCAACGCCGACACCGTGATCATCGTTCCAGGCTACGGCCTGGCAGTCGCTCGGGCGCAACACGCGCTTAAAGAGCTCACCGAGAAGCTGACTCACCGTGGCGTGACCGTAAAGTACGCGATCCACCCGGTAGCGGGCCGCATGCCAGGGCACATGAACGTGCTGCTGGCCGAAGCGGAAGTGCCTTACGACCAAGTGTTCGAGATGGAAGACATCAACTCCGAGTTCGGCCAGGCCGACGTGGTACTGGTGTTGGGCGCCAACGACGTGGTCAACCCGGCCGCCAAGAACGACCCGAACTCGCCGATTGCCGGTATGCCGATCCTTGAGGCGTTCAAGGCCAAGACCATCATCGTCAACAAGCGCTCGATGGCCAGCGGCTACGCCGGTCTGGATAACGAGTTGTTCTACCTGGACAAGACCATGATGGTCTTCGGTGATGCCAAGAAGGTCATCGAAGACATGGTCAAAGCCGTCGAATAACACTGCTCCAGCGCAATACAAGAAACCCTGGCCTCCCGTAGGCTGGGGTTTTTTTATCGTTCCCAAGCTCTGCGTGGGAATGCTCTGCGTTCCGCTTTGTACTCACGTGAAACCCGACCAAAGGCTCTAAATCGCTGACTGGCATTCGACCATGGTAGCGGGCCGAAATTTTTTGAAATCACTACACTGCCCACCTTGCTTCCGTAGCCTGAGATAACAATTCATGTACCGTGATCGTATCCGCTTGCCTTCGTTGTTGAACAAGGTCATGAGCGCGGCAGACGCCGCCGCACTGATCGAGGACGGCATGACCGTCGGCATGAGCGGCTTCACCCGTGCCGGTGAAGCCAAGGCCGTCCCCCACGCCCTGGCCGAACGCGCCAAGACTTCGCCGCTGAAAATCACCCTGATGACCGGCGCCAGCCTGGGCAATGACCTGGACAAGCAACTGACCGAAGCCGGTGTGTTGTCGCGCCGCATGCCGTTTCAAGTCGACAGCACCCTGCGCAAGGCGATCAACGCCGGTCAAGTGATGTTTATCGACCAGCACCTGTCGGAAACCGTCGAGCAACTGCGCAACAACCAACTCAAGTTGCCGGACATCGCCGTGATCGAAGCCGTTGCGATTACCGAACAAGGGCATATCGTGCCCACCACCTCCGTGGGCAACTCGGCCAGCTTCGCAATTTTTGCCAAACAAGTGATTGTCGAGATCAACCTCGCGCACAACCCGAACCTGGAAGGGCTGCACGACATCTATATCCCGACCTACCGACCGACCCGCACACCGATCCCATTGGTCAAGGTCGACGACCGCATCGGCAGCACCGCGATTCCGATTCCGCCGGAGAAGATCGTCGCCATCGTGATCACCAATCAGGCCGACTCCGCCTCAACCGTGACACCGCCGGACGCCGACACCCAAGGCATCGCCAACCACCTGATCAACTTCCTCAAGCAGGAAGTCGACGCCGGGCGCATGACCAACAAGCTCGGACCACTGCAGGCCGGGATCGGCAACATCGCCAACGCGGTGATGTGCGGCTTGATCGAGTCGCCGTTCGAAGACCTGACCATGTATTCGGAAGTATTGCAGGACTCGACCTTCGACCTGATCGATGCGGGCAAGCTCAGCTTTGCTTCGGGCAGCTCGATCACCTTGTCAGAGCGGCGCAACGCCGACGTGTTCGGTAACCTGGAACACTACAAAGACAAGTTGGTGCTGCGCCCACAGGAAATCTCCAACCATCCTGAAGTGGTTCGGCGCCTGGGCATTATCGGGATCAACACGGCGCTTGAGTTCGACATCTACGGCAACGTCAACTCCACCCACGTCTGCGGTACGCGGATGATGAACGGGATTGGCGGCTCCGGAGACTTCGCACGCAACGCGCACCTGGCGATTTTCGTCACCAAGTCGATTGCCAAGGGCGGCGCAATTTCCAGCGTGGTGCCGATGGTCAGCCATGTGGACCATACCGAGCATGACGTGGATATCCTGGTGACCGAGGTTGGCCTCGCTGACTTGCGTGGCCTGGCGCCACGTGAGCGGGCGCGGGTGATCATCGACAATTGCGTGCACCCGGCTTACCGCGATGCGCTGAACAGTTACTTCGACGCTGCCTGTGCGATCGGTGGGCATACTCCACACATCCTGCGCGAAGCACTGAGTTGGCACATCAATCTGGAAGAAACCGGGCACATGCTCAAGGCTTGATTGATACAGATCCGAGCTGATGCAAACACAGTTTGCTCAGCTCGATGACCGCAGCCGCGCTTTTTGAAAGAACTGTACTGCTGTACCGGTCATTTCCTACCGAATTCTCCTACGCACCCTATCAGAAACGCCTATTTCGCACCGATTAAGTGCAGACAGGTACAGTTGCCCCATTTCCGTACAGTACAGCCGCTATAAACAGTTAACTGGCCCCTCACAATACAGGTGAACTGTATCTAGAGAGTCTTGCGCCGGAGGAGGATCATTGGCATCAGTTAAACCACTACCTAATCCCGCCACAAGCGGAAGGATGTCATCATGGAACGTACACTCAGTTCCGATCTGTTCTTCGAAGAAAAAGCTGTAAACACCCAGGCTTCCATGCCTTTGCGCGTTCTCGCCAACCTGATGTTGTGGCAGCGCCGCATCTCCAGCCGCCACCAACTGGCTCGTCTGGATTCGCGTCTGCTGGCTGACGCCGGTATCAGCGAAGCTCAACGCTACGAAGAGCTGAGCAAGCCGTTCTGGCGCTAATTGGCGCTCGCTGGCCCTGACCCGCCGGGTCCACCGCCAGCAACCTGATTTAACAAAGCAAAGCCCGCCCCGGGAAACCGGAGGCGGGCTTTGTTGTTTGCGGGATTCAACCTTTGCACGGCTAAAACAGACGCCCGATCTAAACACAAGTACAGTTTAAATAACACTACAGTTAAGCAGTACAATTTAACATTGGTGTATCTGTATTGGTAAAAGCTGGCCGCCCAAGATGGTGCTCCAAGACCTCATGGAAGGCCGTCGTCATGAACATACAAACTTCGCCGTACAAACAATTGATCGTCCGAATGGCTTGCGCGTTGGGCAGATGGGCGCGGCAGGCCCATGAGCGACGCCAACTTGCGCAACTTGACCCACGTGAATTAGCCGATGCGGGCATCAGCCAGGGCGACCGTACTGCCGAGCTGTCCAAGCCTTTCTGGCGTGATTAGGCAGATAGAGGCTTTCCGAACAGATAAACGGCAGCTTAAGATCCCGTTATCACGTGGCGAACCTTGTAGAACGGACGTCTGATGCTCAATCGCAACAATGTCCGTTTCACAGTGGCCGCTTTGCGCCGCTTTATTTGATCTTCTACAGGAGTTATTCCATGTCCCGTCTTCGCCTGCTGAGTGCTGCCACCCTGTTGGCCCTGGCCGCCAACGCCAACGCGAGCAGCCTTATCGTGACCACCGACTCGATCGTCGGCGCCCTCAAAGCCACTTCCGATGCCAGCTCCGATGCTACGTCGTCCCTGCGTGACAACAAAGTCGTGCAAGCCGCCCGTGACGACGCAGCCAGCTTTGTTGCCAGCGAAGGCGCCATTCGTGGTGTGAAACTGGAAAGCGCCCTGGCCCAGATCCGCCAACAAGCCCCACAACTGAACACCGCGACCGACGCACAACTGGCCCAAGCGATTCTGGCCATCTGATAATCCGGTAAACGCCAGGGCACGCCAGCCGCTACCAAATGTGTCAGCGCTGGCTCTCGCCCGGGCGTTGCGCTAGCCTTGACGCTCGCTTTCAGTTGTCGAGTCCCATGGCTTTTTCATACCGCCTGTTTATTGTTTCCGTGTTGTTTTCCGCCTGCTGGTCACCCTTGGCTTCGGCCTTTGATGTGTCCACCCAGAGCACCGTCATCAGTGCCTACGCCACCAGCAAGGTGACGTCAGCGCCCTTTGACAGAAAGTTGGTACTGGCCGCCCAGGATGACGCTGCCGCTTTTATCGCCACTGACGGCCAATGGCGGGGAGCTCGTCTGGAATCTGCGCTGGAGTACCTGCGCCGAACCCAGCCAAAACTTCATGTGAGCGACCTTGAACTGGCGCAGGCAATTCTCGTCCAATAATCATCGTATATTTCTACCTTTGTATTTCGGAGTTATTCCATGCGTAGCCCGCTGATCGCCGCCGCTTTGGGCCTATTGTTGTTGGCCGATGTTGCCCACGCGCAAACCCTGAAGGCCACCAGTAACATCATCGTGCGTGCCTCGGCGCGCACCATTGATTTCACTTCGGACACCACCACCTCCATCCGCGACTCCAAAATCGTGCGCGAAGCCCACGATGACGCTGCCAGCTTCGTCGCCTCCAATGGCGAAATCCGCGGCGCACAATTGGAAGCAGCCTTCGATACCCTGCGCACTCGCGTACCGGAAGCCCGCGACGCCAGTGACCAGACCCTCGCCGAAGCTATCCTCGCTCTGTGAGGCGCCTGTTCGCCTGGCTACTGGCCGGGACTGTGCTGCTCTGTGCAGGCGCAGCCCAGGCCAGCCTGCAACTGCGGCTCAAGACCGATGGCTTGAGCCCGGCTGAACAGCAGGCCAGCCAGGCGTTGCTCGACGAAGCGATGCGCGCTCTGCCGCCGCGCTTTATCGAGCAGCTGGACCGGCGCATTGATGTCGGCTGGACCGACAAGATGCCTGAAAACGCCTATGGCCAAGCTTCTCTGGTGTCCGAACTTGACCTCAACAGCAACCTGCTCGCCAGCCTTACCGACGGCAGCGCCGCTACCCAGAAGACCAATCGCCCCCATGGCACCGTGCGCCGCGAAATGCTCGCCACCGTGCTGCATGAACTCACCCACATCTATGACCGTGCGCGTCTGTGGTCCACAGACGAGCGCCGCCTGATCCAACGCTGCAGCCGCCAGAACAACATCACCGGCCTGATCGGCCTGCCCGATCAATGCCGTGGCCAGAACGACCGTCGTTTCACCCTGAGTGACGACCCGCGCCTGCTGGACATTGCCGGCTGGCCCCAATACGTGGGCCGTCGCGGCGAGCGCGAGCAGCACAACCACCAGGTCGCCCGCAGCCCGGACATCTACGAAACCACCAGCCCGCTGGAGTTCGTGGCGGTCAACATGGAGTATTTCCTCCTCGACCCGAGCTATGCCTGCCGTCGCCCCGCGCTGTTTCGTTATTACAAGGAACACTTCGGCTGGGCACCGCCCGAACAAGACACCTGCGCCAAGACCTACGCGTTCCTGAACGCAGGCAACGACTTCGCCAAAACGCCGCTGGGCCAGATCGACCCGGAGCGCGTGTATGAAATCGACTACCTGCTCGCCGAAGCCAACCAGAACCTGGTGAGCCGCTGGGGCCACAGCATGTTGCGCCTGGTGATCTGCGCACCTGGCCGACCACGCGGCCCGGATTGCCGATTGGACCTGGACCAGCACTTGGTATTGTCCTACCGCGCATTTGTTGGTGACGTACAGCTCTCGAGCTGGGATGGCCTGGTGGGCAAGTACCCGTCACGGCTATTTGTGCTGCCGCTGGCGCAGGTGATCGACGAATACACCAAGACCGAGTTGCGCGGCCTGGCGTCGGTGCCACTCAAGCTCACCCGCCAAGAGATCAACGACACCGTCGAACATGCCGCAGAAATGCACTGGAGCTACGACGGCAACTACTTCTTCATCTCCAACAACTGCGCGGTGGAGAGCCTCAAGCTGCTGCGCAGCGGCAGCGCCAACCCGCAATTGACCGGCCTGGACAACATCACCCCCAACGGCCTGCTCGAAGTGCTCAGTGCCCGCGGCCTGGCTGATACCAGTGTGCTCAATGACAAACGCGAAGCCTTGCGCCTGGGTTATCACTTCGACTCGTTCCGCGAGCGCTACCAGGCAATGTTCGACGTGCTGCGCAAACACCTGCCGATCAAGCAGACTCAAGTTGAAGACTGGTTGTCCCTGAGTGCCGCAGAGCGCCGCCAATGGTTCACCCAGGCCGACCTGCGCACCAGCGCCGCGCTGCTGCTGCTGGAACAAGCCAGCTATCGCAAACAATTGATGCTGGCCCAGGACGAAGTCAAGCAGCGCTACCTCAATGCCCGTGAGCTGAAAAACGGCGGCATGGAAAAAGCCAACAACACCCTGCAACAGATCCTCGCCAACAGCGGCTTCCTCAGCCGCCCGGCGGAATTGCTCGACAGCGGCGGCTACGGCTTGCCGCAACCTTCGGAAGCCAAACGCCTGGAATCGGAAAGTGCCGAGCGCCAGAAACAGCTGCAGTCCTTGACCGGCGATCTGGATAAAGAGGTGAGGGCGCTGCTCGACCCTGCGCGCGCCGACGAGATTGCCGCCTGCGAAGCCAACCTCAAGCAGATGGGCGAGCACCTGCGGGCCTTGCACAAAGCCTCGGGCGGTTTGGAACTGCCCTGAACCTCCTAAAAGAAAATTCCTACAAACCTTCCATCATCTGACTTACACAGCGAAAGCTGGCTGAAAGCTTCCCCGTCTAGGATCGCCACCACTGCCGGCAACAGACCGGCTGTAAACAACAACAATGGTGATTCCTGATGTCCGCTCCTACCCGCCTGTTCGCTCCAACTCCAACCGTACGCCACGTGCCTTTCGTACTGCGCTGACCCCAACCCGGTTCGCCATTCCCTAGCCGCGCTACGCCTGGAGTATTCCTATGCTGACTTTCCTTGGCTTTGCCATGGTCATCACGTTCATGTACCTGATCATGACCAAGCGCCTGTCTGCGCTGATTGCCCTGATCATTGTGCCGATCCTGTTCGCCCTGTTCGGTGGCTTTGCACCCGAGATTGGCCCGATGATGCTTGCGGGCATCACCAAGCTTGCGCCGACCGGCGTGATGCTGATGTTCGCCATTCTCTACTTTGCCCTGATGATCGACTCCGGCCTGTTCGACCCGGCCGTGCGCAAGATCCTCAAGATGGTCAAGGGCGACCCGCTGAAAGTTTCGGTAGGTACTGCCGTGCTGGCGCTGGTGGTGTCCCTGGACGGTGACGGTGCCACCACTTACATGATCTGCGTGGCCGCCATGCTGCCGCTGTACCAGCGCATCGGCATGAGCCCGCGGATCATGGCCGGCCTGATCATCCTCGCCGGTGGCGTGATGAACATGACGCCGTGGGGCGGCCCGACTGCCCGTGCCGCCAGCGCGCTGCATGTAGACCCTTCGGATATTTTTGTACCGATGATCCCGGCCATGGCTGTCGGCGTTGTTGCGATCCTGGTGATTGCCTACATGTACGGCAAACGCGAACGTGCCCGCCTGGGTGAGCTGCACCTGCAGGGCGACGAGATCGATCACAGCGAGATCAGCGTGTCGCAATTCCCGGACGCCCGTCGCCCCAAGCTGATCTGGTTCAACGGCGCACTGACTTTCGCGCTGATGTGCACCCTGATTGCCGGCCTGTTGCCACTGCCGGTGCTGTTCATGGTTGCGTTCAGTATCGCGATGATCGTCAACTATCCATGCCTGCAAATGCAGAAAGACCGCATCGCCGCCCACGCCGGCAGCGTGCTGGCAGTGACGGGTTTGATCTTCGCCGCCGGTATCTTCACCGGTATCCTGTCGGGCACCGGCATGGTCGACGCCATGTCCAAGAGCCTGCTGGCGGTTATCCCGGATGCCCTGGGCCCTTATCTGGCGGTGATCACCGCCTTGGTGAGCATGCCGTTTACGTTCTTCATGTCCAACGATGCGTTTTACTACGGCGTACTGCCGGTGCTCGCCGAAGCGGCCAGCCATTACGGTATCACCGCCGTGGAAATGGCCCGTGCATCCATCGTTGGCCAACCCGTGCATTTGCTCAGCCCGCTGGTACCTTCGACTTACCTGCTGGTGGCCCTGGCCGGTATCGAATTTGGCGATCACCAACGCTTTACCCTCAAGTGGGCAGTGCTGGTGTGCCTGTGCATAATGTTCGCCGCTTTGCTGATGGGGATTTTTCCGCTGTTCAGCACTCTATAATCGTAACGACCTGACCGCGCGGCGCTGCAGCTTGCGCGGTTTCACATTTGCTCAAAGGAATACACATGGAATGGCTGACCAATCCGGAAATCTGGATTGCCTTCTTCACCCTGACGGCGCTCGAGATCGTCCTGGGCATCGATAACATCATCATGATTTCGATCCTGGTCAGCCGCATGCCCAAGCATATGCAGGCGCGCACCCGGATCTTCGGCCTGGCCCTGGCCATGGTCACGCGAATCCTGTTGCTGTTGTCCATCACCTGGGTCATGCAACTCACCGCCGATCTGTTCGTGGTCTTCGGCCAGGGCATCTCCGGTCGCGACCTGATCCTGTTCTTCGGTGGCCTGTTCCTGCTGTGGAAAAGCTCCCAGGAGATGTACCACGCTCTGGAAGGTGAAGACGAAACCCACGACGAGCCGGGCGGCAAGGGTGGCAAGTTCATCTACACCATCATCCAGATCGCGATCATCGACATCGTGTTCTCCCTGGACTCGGTGATCACGGCTGTCGGCATGGTGTCCCATGTGCCGGTCATGGTCGCTGCGATCGTGGTAGCCGTACTGGTGATGATGCTGGCTGCGGGCACCATCAGCGAATTCATCGACAAGCACCCGTCGCTGAAGATGCTGGCGCTGTCGTTCCTGCTGGTGGTGGGTACGGTGCTGATCGCTGAATCCTTCGACGTGCATGTGCCAAAAGGCTACGTCTACTTCGCCATGGCGTTCTCGCTGGCAGTAGAAGCGGTGAACATCAAGATGCGCACCGCCATCGCGAAAAAGAAGAAACAGCAGGATCCTGTGAAACTGCGCAAGGACATTCCGGGTCAATAAACCTGACCCGCTGCTGTTGATCGTTGTTGATCGTTCCCACGCTCCGCGTGGGAATGCCGCCTCTGGACGCTCGGCGTCCGCCCTCAAAGCGACGCAGAGCGTCACGGGATGCATTCCCACGCAGCGCGTGGGAACGATCTTCATGACAGTTTTGTTTCAAAACCCACTTTAGCTATGCGATGCTGGCGCAGAGCCCATTCGCCAACTACAGCTTAAGTACAAGACGTAGAACGGCACGCGGCAATTCTCATTTGCTCTTTCTGGAGCACACCCACACGGGGGGCCGAGCATGCTGACCTTGCTCAATCTGCTTTCCGCCGTGACCCTGCTTATCTGGGGCACGCACATCGTCCGTACCGGCATTTTGCGGGTCTACGGTTCCAACTTGCGCCAAGTCATCGGGCAGAACATGTCCAAGCGCTGGCTGGCGTTTATCGCCGGTATCCTGGTGACGGCCATGGTGCAGAGCAGCAACGCCACGGCGATGCTGGTGACGTCGTTTGTCGGCCAGGGCTTGATGGGCCTTATGCCGGCGCTGGCGACCATGCTCGGCGCCGACGTCGGTACTGCATTGATGGCGCGGGTGCTGACCTTCGACCTGTCCTGGCTATCGCCGCTGCTGATTTTTCTTGGGGTGATTTTCTTCCTGTCGCGCAAACAGACGCGGGCAGGGCAGATGGGCCGCGTCGGTATCGGCCTGGGCCTGATCATTCTGGCGCTGCAACTGATCGTCGAAGCGGCCGGGCCAATTACCCATGCCCAAGGCGTCAAAGTCATCTTTGCCTCACTGACCGGCGATATTTTGCTGGATGCCTTGGTCGGCGCGCTGTTTGCAATGATTTCGTACTCCAGCCTGGCCGCCGTGCTGCTGACCGCCACCCTGGCCGGCGCCGGTGTGATCGGTTTGCACGTGGCCATCGGCCTGGTGATCGGCGCCAACATCGGCAGCGGCGTGCTGGCTTTCCTCAGCACCAACATGCAAAACGCCGCCGGCCGCCAAGTGGCGCTGGGTAGCTTGCTGTACAAGCTGATAGGCCTGTTGCTGATTATTCCGGTGCTCGACCCGCTCGTACGCTGGATGGATGGTTTGGACTACAGCGCCCAAGGCATGGTCATCACCTTCCATGTGCTCTACAACACCACGCGCTGCCTGATCCTGTTGCCCACCATCGGGCCAATGGCGCGCCTGTGTGCCTGGTTGCTACCGGAGCAACAGGAAACCAACGGCAAAGCCAGACCCCGGCACCTGGACCTGGCCTCGCTCGCCACCCCAAGCCTGGCGCTGGCCAACGCGGCCCGCGAAACCCTGCGCCTGGGCGACCTGATCGACAACATGCTCACCGCCATGCTCGAAGTGCTGCGCGGCAAGCAAACCGCGATCACCCAGGAAATGCGCAGCCTCAGCGATGACGTCGAGGCCCTCTACAGCGCGATCAAGCTGTACCTGGCGCAAATGCCCCGCGAAGACCTCAGTGAACAGGACAGCCGCCGCTGGGCCGAGATCATTGAGCTGTCGATCAACCTCAAGCTGGCCGGCGACCTGATCGAGCGCATGCTACGCAAAGTCCAGCAGCAGAAAACCTCACAGCGCCGACAGTTCTCCGAAGTCGGCCTGGAAGAACTCACCGGCCTGCACAGCCAATTGATTGCCAACTTGCGCTTGGGCCTGTCGGTGTTCCTCAGTGCCGACCCCGAAAGCGCCCGCCAACTGCTGCGTGAAAAGCGCCGCTTTCGCGCCCAGGAGCGGCGCCTGGCCCACGCTCACGTCAGCCGTCTGCAGCGTAAAATCGTACAGAGCATGGAGACCAGTTCCCTGCACCTGGAGCTGATTGCCGACATGAAACGCCTGAACTCGTTGTTTTGCAGCAGTGCTTATGTCGTGTTGGAAACCTCAGACACCGGCGCACTCGCCACCGAAGATATTGCCGACATCACTCATTCGCCCTGAACGTACGATGGCCCGTGAAGTCAGTTAACAATGGACCTCACCCGCCAGGAAGCTTGTTATGCGTCGCCTGTTATTTGCCTGCCTGCTCATGGGCTCGGCACACACCTTTGCCTTTGACCGCCTGCAAGTCGAAGGCTACACCTTGCCCAATGGCCTGCAATTGCTGCTTAAGCCGGGCATCGCGCGTGGGCACGTGGCGATCCGCCTGGTGGTGGGCGTAGGCCTGGATGACTTTCCCTGCGACGAAAAAGAACTGCCGCATCTGCTGGAGCATTTATTGTTCAGCGGCATCGACGGCGGTGGTGAAGGCGACCTTGAAGACCGCATGCAAGCCCTCGGCGGCGAATGGAACGCCTACACCAGCAATGCCGACACCACCTTTGTGATCGAGGCGCCCGCGCAAAACCAGCGCAAGGTGCTGGACCTGTTGCTGGCGATCCTCACCCGCACCGAACTGACCGACGCCAATATCAATGCTGCCAAACAAGTGGTCGAACGCGAAGACGGCGGCCATTACTCGCACCTGCAACGCTTGCTCGACCGCCAGGACCTGGGCCACACCGCCAGCAACCAATTAGCCGTCGAACTGGGGCTCAAATGCGCCGAACGTGCCGAAGTCAGTCAACTGACCCGCGATCAGTTGCAAACCCTGCGCACACATTGGTACGCGCCCAACAACATGACGCTGATCATCGTCGGCGACCTCGACAAACTGCTTCCGGCGTACCTGGAGCGCACTTACGGTCAACTTGACCCGGTCGAACCCACTGAGCACCGGCCACTGCCGGAGATCCAGCACACCGCCGCCAGCCATCGCGACCTTATCCACGGCTGGGTCGGTGACAGCGCCAAACTGCACTGGCTGTTCCCTGAACCGGTATTGGACGACCAGCACGATGAAACCTACGACTTGCTCAAGGACTACCTCGACTGGGCGCTGTACCGTCAGCTGCGTCTCAAGCACGGTTTGTCCTACGGCCCGTGGAGCGAACGCGAAGTACTCGGTAGCGTCGGTTTTCTCAGCCTGAATGCCGACCTTGAGCGCGACGACCTCCCTGAAGCCGAACAGGTGCTGCAGGACCTCACGGCGCAACTGCTCAAGGACGGCCTCGACCCGGCCGTCTTCAACCGCTTGCAGCAAGCCGCCATCGCGCGCCAAGCCTGGGCGGTGCAGGGCAACAGCGCGCTGGCCGACTATTACTGGAGCGCTGCCGGCGACTATGCCGACGGCCATCTCAGCGACCCGGCCAAACGTATAAAAGCCGTGAGCTTAAAACAGGCAAACCTGGCCATGCGCCAGGTTTTCGACCAGCCGGGCTACTGGCGCATCGAAAAACCCTTGCTGAGCTATGACGCCCTGAGCTGGATCGGTGCCGGTGTACTCGTGCTGATCGCCAGTGTGTTGATCGGCGTGCGTCTTTATCGCAAACGGATCACGTAATGAAGCACCGAACACAGGGCTAAGACGTTATTCTGTCTGGGATTTTTCCTACACCAAGTGTGAATCGCCAATGCCAAATCTACCGCCCCTTATCCAGCGCATTATCGAACTGATCAAGCGCTATCCCGGGGTGATTGCACTCGGCGGTTTCATATCGGGTGTGGGCAGCTTCATCCTGGTGGATCGCCAGCAGGGCATGGCCAGTTGGATTGCGGTGATCATGCTGGTGAGCTGGCTATGGCTGATGCTGGAAAACAGCTTTACCCAGCTGTTCGCCAAAGTCTTCAAGCGCGAAATTCCCGAGCCGCTGCTGCGCTATGCAACCCAGATGATCCACCAGGAAAGTCTGTTCTTCGTATTGCCGTTCTTTTTTGTCACCACTGCCTGGAACAGCGGCCAGTCGGTGTTCACCGGCCTGCTCGGCGCGGCGGCGCTGGTGTCGATCACCGACCCGCTGTACTACAAGTGGCTGGCCCCCAAACGCTCGCTGTTCCTGGCGCTGCACACCCTGACCTTGTTCGCGGCACTGCTCACCGCATTGCCGATCATCCTCCACCTGACCACCGCCGAAAGTTACAAGTTGGCACTCGGCGTGGCCATGGCGTTGTCGATCCCGAGCCTGGCAGTGAGCTTGCCGCTGCGCAGCATCAAGGGCTGGGTGATGTTGCTCGGGGTCACGGCCGCCATTGGTTGCGCCGGTTGGTTCCTGCGCAGCTGGGTACCGCCCGCCACGTTATGGATGACCGAAGTGGCGATCAGCACCCAGCTGCAAGACCGCACACCGGGCGATGACCTCAAAGAAGTCACCGCCGCGCAACTGCGCAGCGGCGGGCTGTACGCCTACACCGCGATCAACGCACCACGCGGGCTGGATGAGCGGATTTACCATGTGTGGAAATTCAACGGCCAGGAAGTCGACCGCATCGCCCTGGATATCCATGGCGGGCGCAAAGAAGGCTACCGCGCCTGGACCCACAAGCAGAACTTTCCGGCCGATGCTGTCGGACGCTGGCAGGTGCGGGTGTTGACGGAAGACGGGCAAGTCATCGGTGTGCTGCGCTTTAAAGTCACTGACCCAGCGCAAACGGACAACCCAAAGTAGGCCGTATCGTGCTATTACGTAGCAATTGTGGATAGCCAAACAAGCTCGGAGCTTATGACCACTCGTACCACGGCCGGCGCAGCCCACCTCGACACTTCCAGTGCTCCCCCGTTACTCAGGATTACGGGGGACTGGACGCTTGCCCACTACGCCAATCTTAAAAAGCTGAGCGACAAGCTCGACGGCCAATACGACGCCGGTGCGCGCATCGACCTCAATGGCCTCGGCGCCCTGGATACCGCCGGCGCCTCGCTGCTGGTCGAGTTGCTGGGCCCCGAGCGCATCGAACATTCCGCCGAGCAGACCGATTGCAGCTTGTCTACCGCCGACCGAGCACTGCTCAAAACCGTCTACCGCTCCCTGAACGATTTCTGCGTACCCGACAAGGAGCCGGAAGAAGCCGCCGGTATCCAAGTGCTGGCGCGTATCGGCCGAGCTGTGGACACGGTTTGGCAGGACGGCATGAAACTGCTGGGCTTTATCGGCCTGATCCTCGAAACCTTCGCCCGTGGCGTGTTCCGTCCCAAGCGCTGGCGCATCACACCGATGGTCGCGCATATCGAACAAACCGGCCTCGACGCTGCGCCGATCGTCGCGCTGCTGACGTTTCTGGTGGGCGCCGTGGTGGCGTTCCTCGGCGCCACCGTGCTCAAGAGCTTCGGCGCGACGATTTTTACCGTGGACCTGGTGGCGTTCTCTTTCCTGCGTGAATTCGGCGTGTTGCTTACGGCCATCCTGATCGCCGGCCGCACCGCAAGTGCCTTTACCGCACAAATCGGCTCGATGAAGGCCAACGAAGAAATCGACGCGATCCGCACCCTGGGCCTGGACCCGATGGAATTGCTGGTACTGCCACGGGTAATGGCATTGCTGGTGTCGCTGCCGATGCTGACATTTTTGGCGATGCTCTCGGGGATTGTCGGCGGCGGCGTGGTGTGTGCCGTGGCCCTGGATATTTCGCCGGCGATGTTTCTCTCGCTGCTGCAATCGGACATTGGTGTGCAGCACTTTCTGGTGGGCATGGTGAAAGCGCCGATTTTCGCCTTTCTGATCGCGGCGATTGGCTGCCTTGAAGGCTTCAAGGTCAGCGGCAGCGCCGAATCGGTCGGCGCCCACACCACCTCCAGCGTGGTGCAGTCTATTTTCGTGGTGATCGTGCTGGACGCGGTCGCGGCGATGTTCTTTATGGAGATGGGCTGGTGAGTCGTCTACACCGTGCGCCCACTGAGGCGGTTATCGAAGTGCGCGGCCTGTGCAATCGCTTTGGCAGCCAGAGCGTGCACGAGAACCTCGATCTGGATTTGTACAAAGGCGAGATCCTCGCGGTGGTCGGCGGCTCCGGCAGCGGCAAGTCGGTGCTGCTGCGCAGCATCGTCGGCCTGCGTCGACCCAGCGAAGGTGAGGTGCGGGTCTTCGGCAAGAACCTGCCCAACCTGCCCGAGCATGAACGCTCGCTGGTGGAACGGCGCTTTGGCGTGCTGTTCCAGAAGGGCGCGCTGTTTTCCTCGCTGACGGTTACCGAAAACGTCGCCCTGCCGTTGATCGAACACGCCGGCCTCAGCCGTCGCGACGCCGAGCACTTGGCGGCAGTCAAGCTAGCCCTGGCGGGGCTGCCCTTGTCGGCGGCGGATAAATACCCGGCGTCACTGTCCGGCGGCATGATCAAGCGCGCGGCCCTGGCACGCGCCCTGGCGCTGGACCCGGACATTCTGTTCCTGGACGAACCCACCGCCGGCCTCGACCCGATTGGTGCGGCGCAATTCGACCAACTGATCCTGACCCTGCGCGATGCGCTGGGCCTGAGCGTGTTCCTGGTCACCCATGACCTCGACACGCTGTACACCATCACCGACCGTGTGGCGGTGCTGGCGCAGAAGAAAGTGCTGGTGGCCGATGCCATCGATGTTGTCTCGAAAACGGACGACGCCTGGATTCACGAATATTTCCACGGCCCCCGTGGCCGCGCGGCATTGGATGCCGCTCAATCGCTTAACGAGGTATGACATGGAAACCCGAGCCCATCATGTGATGATCGGTCTGTTCAGCGTGATCGTGGTGGTCGGCGCAATGCTGTTCGGCCTGTGGCTGGCCAAGTCCAGCGTTGACAGCGCCTTTCAGGAATACGAGGTGGTGTTCAACGAGGCGGTCAGCGGCTTGTCCCAGGGCAGTTCGGTGCAATACAGCGGGATCAAGGTGGGCGATGTCACCAGCCTGCGCCTGGACCCGAAAGACCCGCGCCGCGTACTCGCACGCATCCGCTTGGCCGGGCAGACGCCGATCAAGGAAGACACCCAGGCCAAGCTGGCACTGACCGGCATCACCGGCACCTCGATCATCCAGCTTAGCGGCGGCACGCCACAAAGCCCGGAGCTCAAGGGCAAGGACGGCAACCTGCCGGAAATCATCGCCTCGCCGTCCCCCATCGCGCGCCTGCTCAATAACAGCAACGACCTGATGACCAGTATCAACCTGCTGCTGCACAACGCCAACCACATGTTCTCGCGGGAGAACGTCGAGCGCCTGAGCAACACCCTGGACAACCTGCAACAAACCACCGGTGCCATCGCCGACCAGCGCGGTGATATCAAGGTGGTGATGCAACAGTTGATGCAGGTGAGCAAACAGGCCAGCGCCGCGCTGGAACAAACCACCACGTTGATGCGCAATGCCAACGGCTTGCTCAACGACCAAGGCAAGCAAGCCTTCGGCAGCGCCGAGCAGGCCATGAAGTCGCTGGAGCAAAGCACCACGACCATCAACACCTTGCTCACCAACAACAAAGACTCGGTGAACAGCGGCATGCAGGGCCTCAATGAACTGGCGCCGGCCGTGCGCGAACTGCGCGAAACCCTCGGTTCGCTGCGCGCCATCTCCCGCCGCCTCGAAGCCAACCCCAGCGGTTACTTGCTGGGCAGCGACAAGAACAAGGAGTTCACGCCATGAAGCGTGCTTACCAAGTAATCGCCCCGCTGGCCTTGGTGCTGATCAGCGCCTGCTCGATCCTGCCCAAGCCCGATCCGTCTGACGTGTACCGCCTGGCGTCGGCGCAAACCAGCACCCAAGGCGCGCCGGTGAGCTGGTCGCTGCGGGTGTCCAAGCCGCAGAGCAGCGAATTCCTCGACAGCCCGCGCATTGCCGTGGTGCCTAACGGCGACCTGATCAGCAGCTACGCGAACTCACGCTGGAGCGACCCAACCCCGGTGTTGCTGCGCAATCGGTTTATGGACGGCTTCCAGCGCGATGGGCGGGTGACATTGCTGAGTACCGACGAGACCAACCTGCAGGCCGACTACGAGCTGGGCGGGCAATTGCAGGCGTTTCAGAGTGAGTACCACGGCAGTGCGTTGGCAGTGGTGATTCGCCTGGATGCGCGGCTGGTGCGAGGCAGTGATCAGCGGATTATTGCCAGTCGGCGGTTTGAGGTGAAGCAGCCGGTCGGCGATACAAAAGTGCCAGCGGTAGTGGCCGCGTTTGGGCAGGCGGGGGATCGGTTGAACAAGCAAGTGGTGGATTGGGTGGTGCAGCAGGGAAACACTGCACTTGTGGCGAGGGAGCTTGCTCCCGCTGGGCTGCGCAGCAGCCCCAAAACCCGCCAATGAGTTTTCACTGACACACCTGCCAAACCC
The DNA here is from genome assembly GCF_965653655.1 of Pseudomonas onubensis. Classification (NCBI taxonomy): domain Bacteria; kingdom Pseudomonadati; phylum Pseudomonadota; class Gammaproteobacteria; order Pseudomonadales; family Pseudomonadaceae; genus Pseudomonas; species Pseudomonas onubensis. The sequence goes on from NZ_CBFHAZ010000036.1 coordinate 23,465, forward strand.
TGTTGGGGCCGCTTCGCGACCCAGCGGGAGCGAGCTCCCTCGCCACAGGTAACTACGCCTTAACCAAAGAACCAGTAGCACACCGCAATAGCCGCCACTACGCCGGAAAACTCCGCCAGCAACGCGCACCCAACCGCATGCCGAGCCCGCTGGATGCCCACCGAACCAAAGTACACCGCCAGTACATAAAAGGTGGTCTCGGTACTGCCCTGGATCGTCGCCGCGACCAACGCCGGGAAGCTGTCCACGCCCTTGGCCTGCATGGTCTCGATCAACAGCGCCCGCGCCGCGCTGCCGGAGAACGGCTTGACCATCGCCGTCGGCAACGCGTCGACAAAGCGCGTGTCCATACCCGTCCAGGCCACCACATGGCGGATCCCTTCCAGGCCGAAGTCCAACGCCCCGGAAGCGCGCAATACGCCCACCGCGCAGAGCATCGCCACCAGATACGGCAGCAGGTTCTTGGCAACATCGAAACCTTCTTTGGCGCCTTCGACAAAGGCCTCATACACCTTGACCTTGCGTAGCGCCCCGATCACCAGGAACAACATGATCAAGCCAAACAGCGTCAGGTTGCCGAGTATCGATGACAAGCCCGCCAGCGCCGTAGCCGACAATGTCGCCAGCAACGCCATAAAGCCGCCCAACATCAACGCACCGGGAATCAGGTAGGCCAGCACCACCGGGTCCCACAAGCGCAAGCGCTGCATGACAGCCACCGACAACAGGCCCACCAGGGTAGAGGCGCTGGTGGCCAGCAGGATCGGCAGGAACACCAGCGTCGGGTCGGCGGCGCCTTGCTGGGCGCGGTACATGAAGATCGTCACCGGCAACAGCGTCAGCGAGGACGCGTTGAGCACCAGAAACAGAATCTGCGCGTTGCTCGCGGTATTGGGGATGGGGTTGAGTTCCTGCAACGCCTTCATGGCCTTGAGGCCGATAGGCGTGGCGGCGTTGTCCAGGCCCAGGCCGTTGGCGGCGAAGTTGAGGGTGATCAAGCCGATAGCGGGGTGGCCGGCCGGCACTTCCGGCATCAAACGGCGAAACAACGGGCCGAGCGCCTTGGCCAGCCAATCGACGATGCCGGCTTTTTCGGCGATGCGCAAAAAGCCCAGCCATAAGGTCAGGGTGCCGAACAGCAGCACCATCACGTCGACCGACAGTTTAGCCATGGCGAAAATGCTTTCGACCATCGCCGCAAAAATCCCGGCATTACCGCCAACCAGCCATTGCGCCAGTGCTGACACCATTGCCACGACAAAGAAGCCAAGCCACAGGCCATTGAGCATCAGTTGAATCCCCCGAAAGATGGGGCGAATGATAGCGGGGCTGGCAGAAACGACAAACCCCGGAATTTTCCGGGGTTTGTGTCAGAGCAGTCGTGCTATCAGCCGCGGGTAGCTTGCGCGGTCGGCGCGGCTTCTTTGCTGCGCCAGTGTGGCAGCGAGTTCCAGTAGCGCTCGCCCTTGGCATCGTCGTACATGCCTTCCCAACGGGAGATGACCAGAACCGCCAGGGCGTTGCCGATCACATTGAGCGCGGTACGCGCCATGTCCATCACACGGTCGACACCAGCGATGAAGGCCAGGCCTTCCAGCGGAATACCCACGCTGCCCAGGGTGGCCAGCAGCACCACGAAGGATACGCCCGGCACGCCGGCGATACCTTTGGAGGTGACCATCAGGGTCAGTACCAGCATCAGTTGCTGGCCAATCGACAGGTCGATGCCATACAGCTGGGCGATAAAGATGGCCGCGATGCTCTGGTACAGGGTCGAACCGTCGAGGTTGAACGAGTAACCGGTTGGCACCACAAAGCTGCAGATAGCCTTCGGCGCACCGTAGGCTTCCATCTTCTCGATCACACGCGGCAACACGGTTTCGGAGCTGGCGGTGGAGTAGGCCAGCACCAGTTCATCCTTGAAGATGCGCATCAGCTTGAGAATCGAGAAGCCGAACAGGCGGGCGATCAGGCCCAGTACCGCAAAGGCGAAGAACAGGATGGCGACGTAAACCAGGATCACCAGCTTGGCCAGCGGCAGCAAGGAAGCAAAGCCGAAGTTGGCGACCGTTACCGCGATCAGGGCAAATACACCGATTGGGGCGTACTTCATGATCATGTGGGTCACTTTGAACATGCTCTCGGACACGCCCTGGAACATGGTCACCAGCGGCTCGCGCAGCTCAGGCTTGAGGCTCGACAAGCCCAGGCCGAACAACACCGAGAAGAAGATGATCGGCAGCATGTCGCCACGGGCAACGGCGGCGAAAATGTTCGACGGGATCAGGTTGAGGATGGTTTCGATGAACGCATGCTCATGCTGCACTTCGGCGGCGGTGGCGGTGTACTTGGAAATGTCGACGGTACCCAGGGTACTCATGTCGATGCCGGCGCCCGGGTGGAACAGGTTGGCAAGCAACAGGCCGACCACAATGGCGATGGTGGTGACTACTTCGAAGTAAAGGATGGTTTTGACGCCGATTCGACCGAGTTTTTTCGCATCACCTACGCCGGCAATGCCGACAATCAGCGAGGAAATCACAATCGGGATCACGATCATCTTGATCAGGCGGATAAAGATATCGCCTGCCGGCTGCAATACATTGCTGATCCACCAGGCTTTTTCAGCACTGAAATGGTTGAGCATTGCACCGATTGCGATCCCCAGTACCAAACCGATGAGGATCTGCCAGGCGAGGCTTAGCTTTGCCTTCTTCATGTCATTACCCTTACTTCAAGTGGACTTAAGGCAAATGCGCCATCTGCAACGCTCGGAAGCGAAAAAGTGTGTGCATCTGCCTCCATGGAAGGTCACCGCAGCATGGCCGAAATGGCTTACTGGCAGGCGAAAAAAGGCGCAACTATTCCCATGCAAGGGTTCGACGTCTAATGCCGTAAACGCCTACCCTATGCCGAATCGGCATGACTTTTTTTGAAATTAACTGTCCGAACGGTCAGTTCAAATCCGCCATTAAAGCCCGTGAATATGCCGTTAACCGGCCAATACCGGCTCGCTCAGAGATGTTGGACGACTTATATAGGTTGGCGAAAATGCCTGGGAATTCACTGACCTGGCGTCAGAAATGTCCTATGGCAGAGCCAAAATTTTCTCGATAGATGGTCGCCACGAAACACCAAGTAATGGTTGGGAATGCGCAAAAGAGAGATTATCGGCTATGAGCGGTATAAGACGCGGAGCATCAGAGTGATAAGCCCGTCGCAAGTTCAGCAAGCGTGAGGGCTTGTGAACTTGCGTCGCAGCTTTTCACCTGACCCGGCCCTTGCGCAGGCACTCCCTGTACCCGTAGGTCACGCCGATCTCGATTGATCAGAGCAACCCGGCCCCCTGGTCATGCATCACCCTTGGCGGGCGATGCAGACAGAAAGAAGCGAAGGGCTTCTTTCTATGGACGCTGGCTCCGCAGACGACAGACGCGTCAGACGGAACCTAGTACCAATTCGGATCTTTCTTCAGCTGCTCCATCAGCAGCTTTTGCATGCCTTCGTTCGGCTTACCGATAAAACGGTAATCGGCGTGCCGCGTCGGGGACTTGTCCGCCGGCAAACCGGCCGGGACTTCCACCAACATGGCGTAGGCATCTTCCTTGTCGAGGCTGAAGGCCACGATCAGGCGCTTGTTCAGGCACGTATCTGCAGTTTCACAGAGCGGCCCCACCAAGTACTTGTCGCCATCTTCTTCCACGGCATTCATTTGATCGGCCGTACCGGACAGGTTCATCACCCATTCCGGCAGGCGCTGTTCTTTCTTCACCACGCTTTGCCAGGTTTCGCGGTACTGCTTGTCCGCACTGAGCAATTCGTTGGCTCGGGATTGGCCGTCATTGGCGGCCATCACCACGCCGCTGCCGCCCAAGAGCAGGGCGGCAGCCATGGCTTTAAAGGACAAAATGGTCATATTCAGCCTCGGCCGCGACGACCAAAGAAGAACGAAGCGATGAACATCACCAGGAAGACCACAAACAGAATTTTTGCGATACCCGTGGCGGTGCCCGCGATACCACCGAAGCCCAAGACTGCAGCCACAATGGCGATGATCAGAAATGTGATTGCCCAACTCAACATGGTGATTCTCCTTACGCTTCTATAGGGGTAACAGCGGTAGTGCCGTGCAGCCGCTCAACTCGAGCGACCTTTTCTTGCTTAGAACACCCAACGCTCTTGGGTTGGCAATTCACCCAGGGTTGAATCCTGGTCTGCCACTCTCAATTGCGGGGCGGTTACATCGGAGGTCACGCTAGCGCCGCTAACGGAACGGAAATGCGTCTGCATCATGGCAGGACGTTCGAATTGCGGGGTTTGCTGCTGACTTTGCTGCCAATGCTGCATCTGCTGGCCGGCAATCAACGTGACCATCAACGCCAGGCTGGCAAACAGACCTTGCTGCAAACGCAGTGGCGATACACGTAGTTGGCTGAGGCTTTGGCGAGTCATGCTGCATTTCTCCCGCATTCTGATTATTCGTTGGGAGAGCTATTGCAGAGTGCATGCCAGTTTTTTTACAAAATAAAACTCAATAAAATCAATATGTTATAGATACACCAAGACAGTATCGAACAGCATCCTGCACGATGCCCCTTTGCAGGCCGTGCGAAATGCACGATGGTCAGTGGTCGGGTCAACGGATCGAAACCGCTGCTGGCGCTGCCGAAGTGGCAAGGAGGCATGAAAACGCCATCAATCGGCGTCTTTGTAGGAGAACGTGAAGATACCTGCGCGAAGATGCCTTTTATGAATCAGAATAAACCATGCAACTTGCCCGATTAATCCGGGACTAAACACCATCATTTATAGTTAAGGAGCGCGGGACAGATGGAATCAGCCAAGGAACTTCAAGGCCGCATTCTTTTAGTGGATGACGAATCCGCAATCCTCCGCACCTTCCGTTACTGCCTGGAAGATGAAGGCTACACCGTAGCCACCGCCAACAGCGCCGCCCAAGCCGATGCGCTGATGCAGCGCCAGGTCTTCGACCTGTGCTTCCTGGACCTGCGCCTGGGCGAAGACAACGGCCTGGATGTGCTGGCCCAGATGCGCATCCAGGCGCCATGGATGCGCGTGGTGATTGTGACCGCGCATTCGGCCGTGGACACCGCCGTTGACGCTATCCAGGCAGGCGCCGCCGATTACCTGGTCAAGCCATGCAGCCCCGACCAACTGCGCCTGGCCACCGCCAAACAGTTGGAGGTGCGCCAGCTGTCCGCGCGCCTGGAAGCACTGGAAGGCGCAGTACGCCAGCCCAAGGACGGCCTCGACTCCCACAGCCCGGCGATGATGGTAGTGCTGGAAACCGCACGCCAAGTAGCAGGCACCGATGCCAACATCTTGATCCTGGGCGAGTCCGGCACCGGTAAAGGTGAGTTGGCCCGCGCCATTCATGGCTGGAGCAAGCGCTCGAAAAAATCCTGCGTGACCATCAACTGCCCGTCGCTGACGGCGGAACTGATGGAAAGCGAACTGTTCGGCCATAGCCGTGGCGCCTTCACCGGCGCCAGTGAGAGCACGTTGGGCCGGGTTAACCAAGCCGATGGCGGCACGCTGTTTCTCGACGAGATCGGCGACTTTCCCCTGACGTTGCAGCCCAAACTGCTGCGCTTCATTCAAGACAAAGAATACGAACGTGTAGGCGACCCGGTCACTCGACGCGCCGATGTGCGCATCCTGGCGGCCACCAACCTGAACCTGGAAGACATGGTGCGCGACGGCCGCTTCCGCGAAGACTTGCTCTACCGCCTCAATGTCATCACCCTGCACTTGCCGCCGCTGCGCGAGCGCAGTGAAGACATTTTGACCCTGGCCGACCGTTTCCTGGCGCGCTTCGTCAAGGAATACGCCCGGCCGGCGCGTGGCTTCAGCGATGCCGCCCGTGAAGCGCTGCTTAACTACCGCTGGCCGGGCAATATCCGCGAACTGCGTAACGTGGTGGAGCGGGCCAGCATCATTTGCCCGCAGGAAAAGGTTGAAATCAGCCACCTCGGGATGGCCGAACAGCCGACCAACAATGCCCCGCGTATCGGCGCAGCCCTGAGCCTGGACGAGCTGGAGAAAGCCCATATCGGCGCCGTTCTCGCTACCAGCGACACCTTGGATCAAGCGGCCCGCACGCTGGGTATCGACGCGTCGACCCTGTACCGCAAACGTAAACAGTACAACCTGTGAGCTGCACCTTATGAAGCTTGCGATGAAACTGCGCACTCGGTTGTTCCTGAGTATCTCAGCGCTGATCACCGTCGCCCTGTTGGGACTGGTCCTGGGACTGGTCAGCGTCATGCAAATGGCCAAGAGCCAGGAGTCGGCGATCCGCAGCAACTTCATCACCCTGGACCTGGGCCTCAAGCTGCGTCAGACCTTGGGCGACCAGTTGATCCTGATGCTGGAGGAGCAGCCCGACCCCGCTGCCCTGCAGACGTCCAAGCAAAACTATTTTGCCCTGCTGGACCAAGGCATCGCCCATGAACAGCAGGACGGCAGAACCAGTGGCTTCAGCCAGGCGCGCGTCGACTACCTGAACTTCCTCAAAGCGTTTGACGAGACTCAACGAAACTCACTGGCCAACAATAAAAGCGAAAAGCTCACCGAAACCTTCAATACATTGCGCAATGGTTTGATCGCCGAGCACAAACAAGCCCTGGAAAATATCAACGACAGCGAGCACAAGTCGCGCAATCGCGCCCTGTTGATCGCCGGTTTGCTGGGGCTGGTCGGCTTGGCGGTATTGATCATCGGCTTCGTCACCGCCCATGGCATCGCCCGGCGCTTTGGCGGACCGATTGAAGCCTTGGCCAAAGCTGCCGACAAGATCGGGCAAGGCGATTTCGAAGTGACGCTGCCGATCTCATCGGCGGCAGAAATGAATCAACTGACCCGTCGTTTCGGCATCATGGCCGAAGCATTGCGCCAGCATCAGGCGACCAATATCGATGAGTTGCTCGCCGGCCAGCAACGCCTGCAGGCGGTGCTCGACAGCATCGACGACGGCTTGCTGATGATCGACCGCCAAGGCCGCCTGGAACACCTCAACCCCGTGGCGCAGCGCCAACTGGGCTGGGACGAGGAACGTCTCGGCCAAGGCCTGGGGGAAGCCTTGGGCCGCCCTGAAATGGATGAGCAGCTGCAACTGGTGCTGCGCGGCGGCAACCTGGAGCGCGCGCCGGACGATCTGGAAGTGGAAGTCGAAGGCGAACTGCGCCTGTTGACCTACAGCCTGACGCCGGTCAGCCATACCCAAGGGCATATTCTAGGTGCGGTGATGGTGCTGCATGACGTCACCGAACAACGCGCGTTCGAACGTGTGCGCAGCGAGTTCGTATTGCGCGCCTCCCACGAATTACGCACGCCGGTAACGGGCATGCACATGGCCTTCGGGCTGTTTCGCGAACGGGCGAAGTTTCCTGCCGAGTCCCGTGAGGCTGACCTGCTGGATACGGTCAACGAAGAAATGCAGCGCCTGATGCAGCTGATCAACGATTTGCTCAACTTCTCACGCTACCAGAACGGCCTGCAAAAACTTACCCTCGGGCCGTGTGATGTCACCGACCTGCTGGAGCACGCACGAGCCCGGTTCACGGAGCTGGCGAACGCACAACACATTGAACTGCTGGTGGAAGCCCAATCCGATTTGCCCAGGCTGTACGCCGACCAGGTTCAGCTCGAGCGTGTACTCGATAACCTTCTAGGCAATGCATTGCGACATACCGCCGATGGCGGCCAGATTCGCCTGCAGGCGCGCCGCCACGGCGAGCGGGTGATTATCAGCGTCGAAGATAACGGCGAGGGTATTGCTTATGGCCAACAGGGGCGCATTTTCGAACCTTTCGTACAAGTAGGCCGCAAGAAGGGCGGCGCCGGCCTGGGGCTGGCGTTGTGCAAGGAAATCGTACAGCTGCACGGCGGCCGCATGGGCGTGTATTCACGGCCGGGGCAGGGTACGCAGTTCTATATGGCGTTGCCGTTGTAGCCCGACAGCTACGATGATGTCACTGATGTACGCCGAACAAATTGTGGGAGCGGGCTTGCTCGCGAATGCGGTCTTTCAGCCAACATATATGGCAGCTGATCCACCGCTTTCGCGAGCAAGCCCGCTCCCACATTTGAATGGGGTTACACCTTTAGCGGCGGTTCAACGCGCTCAGGATCGCAGCACTTTCAGCATCCGGCGTGCCGTCGAACCGTGATGGCCGGAAGTGCATCTGGAATGCAGCGATCACATGTCGCGTGGCCACATCCAGCTCACCCGTCTGCGGCGTCTGGTAGCCCAGGCGCGCCAGTTCTTCCTGGAACCACGTAATACTCGGCAGGCTAACGGCATACTGTTGCTGGAACCGAGCCACTGCCTGTGCATCCGGCCATACGCCCAAACCTTCAGCCGCCAGGCGCTTCCACGGGAACAACGGGCCTGGGTCAAGCTTCCGCAATGGCGCAATGTCGCTGTGGCCGATGATGTTCTTGGGATCGATGCCGTTGCGCTTGCTGATGTCCTTGAGCAACACCACCAACGACTGCACCTGGGCCTCGGAGTACGGGTACCAGAGGCGGCCGGTCGGCGCGTCGGTATAACCTGGGTTCACGATCTCGATGCCAATGGAGCTGGAGTTGAGCCAGGTGCGGCCCGCCCACTCGCTTTCACCGGCGTGCCAGGCACGCTGGCTCTCGTCCACCAGCTTGTAGATAGTGCCTGAGGCGTCGTCGCCGATAAGGTAATGGCTGCTGACCTGGCCATGCGTGAGCAGCGCCAGGGAGCGCTCAAGGCTGGCGGAGGTGTAATGGACAACGACGAACTGCACGCGGTTGTCGTGGTTCGACGAAGGGTGGCTGGTGTTCAGGCGCGGGCCGCTGGCGCAGCCGGCGAGCAGGAGAAACATAAAGGCAATGCAAAAGGATTTCATGGCAGAAGACAGTACGCAGAAGACGATAATGCAACAGTGTAACGGATGGTTCGGGGCTCGACGGTCAAATCACAAAATGGAACATCTTTTACGCCGCCTGCACCCGGTTGCGTCCAGCTGCCTTGGCCCGGTACAACGCCTCATCGGCACGCTTGAGTGCCAGGTCGCTGCGCTCTCCCGGCTGGAACTGCGCCACGCCCATGGACACCGTGATGGTCACCGGCTCGCCCTTGAAGTGGAACGGGCACGCTTCGATGGCCGCTCGCAGCACCTCGCCTACGTCCAGGGCATCTGCCAGGGCTGAATCCGGCATCAACAATACAAACTCTTCCCCCCCAAATCGCGCGATAAAATCGCTGGGGCGCAGGCGCTTGCGCAACACATTGGCGATGATCTTCAGCACCTTGTCGCCCGCCAAGTGGCCGTAGCCATCGTTGATGCGCTTGAAGTGGTCGAGATCGAGCATCGCCAGGGACAAGCTGTTACCGCGCTGATGCCAGCTATTCACTTCATGGTCCAGGCGCTCGCTCCAGGCCGCACGGTTGGGCAGGCCGGTGAGGGGATCGATCAGGGCCTTCTGACGCTGTACTTCAAGGTGCTCGCGATAACCTTGCGCTTCGTGCTCCATGTTCGCCACCCGCTCGGCCAGGCCTTTGAGCCGCGCCGCGACTTCCTGCTCGCGCTGGTCACGCTGTTGCTGGTGCTCGTCCATGGTGCCGAGCAGGCCTTCAAGGTGGCTTTCCAGCACGTGTTTGAGGCTGTCCAGGTCAGCCGCTTCCTGCACGCTGCTTTGCAGGCCGTCGACCTGCTCACGGATCTGCGTATCCAGCTCCCGCGCGGCCGAGCGATTGTCGGCATGGCCATCACTGGCCACCTGCAGATGGCCCTGGAAGGCTTCGAGGCGTTCATTGAGCTGCTTGAGGTAGGCCTCGAACTCATGCTGGCCGCTGTCGGTAATCGCCAGCATCAGCACCGCCAGGTCATCGAGGATTGGCAGCAATTCGTACCAGTTCAATCCATGGGCCAGGCGCTCGCGCATGGCTTCGGCCTGCGGCCGGTGGCGTTCCGGCAAGGACAAGTCTTCCAACAGGCCGAGCAAGGTGTCTTCAATATGCTTGGCGACAGAACTGTAGGACGGCTCGGGGGAGTCGGGCAGAGCATAGGTGCCGTCCGGTTGCAGCGCATCGGGGTCGGGCTCGCAGGTTTCCAGCACGGGCGGAAGCGACAGGCTGCCGATGACCGTTTGATCTGGCGTGTCGACCTCAACCTGCTGTTCTTCGATAAATGCAGCAAGGGCGCTTTCGGGCGCTGCTTCCTCTACCGGCGGCTCAGGTATCTCGAGTTCAGAGACTTCTGTAGGCCCGGCAGGGACTTGCTCCAGCGCCGGTGCCTCGAAGACAAAAGTCTCGCCAGCGACTTCAGCCACTTTGACCGGCTCAGCCGGTTCAGGCTGAACGGCAGCCGGCGTTACCGGCAAGGGCGCAAAAGCGCGCAAGGCTTGGGTCAGCTCTTCGGATTGCGCGGGCTCTAGCGGTTCGGGCACGGCTTTGGCAGCAGCCGGTTTCGGCGCCACCGGTTGCGGTGCAGAGAGCGGGGCGGATTCAACCACCGGCGCCTCATTCGATACATCCTTCGTACCAAACAGGCGTTGCAGCAGGCCTGGCCCAGGACGCGCGGCTTCGCCTTCCGGCTCCAGGTTATTCAGTGCTTGCCCTTGCAGGCTGCTCAATTCGCTGAGCAGCAGCGGGATCTCACGCGCTTGGCCGACTCGGCCATCAAGCTGCTTGGCGAAGGTTTTCAGCGGACGGGCGACTTCACGCGGCAGAGGCAGTTTCTGCAGCTGCGCAACCAAGGCCGTCAGCGCGGTGCTGATCTGGTCCACCCGCGTTTCGCGGCGCTGCTCCGAGTCGAGCACGGCCTTTTCCAGGCGTGGCAGCAAGGCGGCGAGGGCAGCGTCCATGTCGTCGGTGCGCACCACATCGCGCATTTCCTTCATGCATTGGTCAACCGCACGGTCGGTGCCTTCCGCCGCCAGCGTGCTGCGCACCAGCCCGCGGCGCAGCAGGTCGAGACGGGCAGCCCAGCGGCGTTCGAGCTTGTCTTGCTGCTCAACGCTTTTAAGGTATTTCTCTTTCCAGCGCTGGGCGTCGTCGCTCATGCAAGTGGGCCACTGGTGCCTGGGCTCAACGCGGGTAATGCATCAGCCGTGAGCGAACCCGGCAGACGAATCTCTACCGCGACCGGCAGGTGATCGGAGATGGGCTGCGCCAGCACCTGCACGCTTTCCAGCGTGAGGCTCGGGCTTAGCAGGATATGGTCGAGACAGCGTTGCGGGCGCCAGCTGGGGAACGTGGCTTCGACTTGCGGCGCCAGTAACCCGAGGTCACGCAACGGGGAATTCTGCAACAGGTCGGTGGCATGGGTGTTCATGTCACCCATCAGTACCTGGTGCTTGTAGTTGCTGATCAGATCACGCACGTAGGCCAACTGGAGGTTGCGTGTACGCCCTCCGAGCGCCAAGTGCATCATCACCACCACCAAGGCTTCCGGGCCTTCGCCGAAACGCACGAGGATAGCTCCACGACCTTTGGGGCCGGGCAACGGATGATCTTCGATGGCTGTTGGTTTCAAGCGGCTGAGCACGCCATTGCTGTGCTGCGCCAGGCGCCCGAGGTTGCGGTTGAGTTGCTGATACCAATAAGGGAAAGCACCGAGATGGGCGAGGTGCTCCACTTGGTTGATGTAACCGGAGCGCATGCTGCCGCCATCGGCTTCCTGCAAGGCGACCAGATCGAAGTCGTTGAGCAGGTCGCCGATTTTCTGCAGATTACCGGTACGCCCTTTGTGCGGCAGCAGATGCTGCCAGCCGCGGGTGAGGTAGTGCCGATACTTCTCGGTACTGTTGCCCACCTGAATATTGAAGCTGAGCAGCCGCAGACGGCTGTCTGCCGGCAAGCCCGTGGACTCCAGGTGGTGTTCGTTGACCCGCGGTTCATGCAGGCCAACGCTACGTTCAGTACCCCAGCCGCGCATGATGGCCCCCTTACTTGGCTGCGCGCTCTTTAGCGATCAGTTGGTCGGCAACATTGAGGGTTTGCTCAGGACCACCGGTGGAACCGAGGTCGAAACGGTATTTGCCGTTGACGATCATGGTCGGTACGCCTTGTACGCCGTACTTCTGGGCCAGCTCTTTGTACTGAGCCATTTTGCCTTTGACCGCGAAGGAGTTGAACGTTTCGAGGAACTTGGCTTTATCAACGCCTTGAGTGGCGACAAAGTCAGCCATGTCTTCCGGCTTGGTCAGGCGCTTGCCTTCTTTCTGGATGGCATTGAACACAGCGTTGTGAACTTTGTGCTCTACGCCCATGGTGTCCAGCGTAATGAAGAGCTGACCATGGGCATCCCATGGACCACCGAACAGCGCAGGAATGCGTTTGAAGTTCACATCAGACGGAAGTTTTTCAACCCAAGGGTTGATGGTCGGCTCAAAAGCATAGCAATGCGGGCAGCCATACCAGAACAGCTCCACCACTTCGATCTTGCCTGGCTCGGAAACCGGCACCGGGTTAGCCAATTCAACATAGGTCTTACCGGCTTCAAGCGGCACGTCGGCAGCTTGTGCGGTCATGCCGAAGAGGCTGGCAGTGACGAGAGCGGCGCTGAGGATCAGATTACGCATGCTTTACTCCTGGACAAATAAAGTCGCCTCACGCGACCTTTAGTTGTGACAGGTCTACGCGGGCATGAGTTCGTTAGTGTAACGGCACCGGCCACAAAAAAGGGCGGCCTAAGCCACCCTTTTTATGCTTGCATCGATGGATTAATCGAGCGTTAACGTCCCGCCTGAATCAGTGCAGGCCCTGGATATACTGGGAAACCGCTTCGATATCCTTGTTGCTCAACTTGCCGGCAATACTTTGCATGATTTTGGTATCGCCATCGTTGGTGCGATTACCCTCACGGAAGTCCGTCAATTGCTTGGTGATGTACTGGGCATGCTGGCCGCTCAGGTGCGGGAAACCGGCAGCAGCAAGGCCGGCGCCGTTAGGCGAATGGCAACCGAGGCAGGAAGGCATGCCTTTTTCCAGGTTACCACCCCGAAACAGTTCCTCGCCGTGAGCCACCAGCTTCGGATCAGCAGCTCCCACACTGCCTTTCTGGCTGGCAAAATACGCCGCGATGTCTGCCAGGTCCTGATCGCTGAGATTGGTCAGCAGGCCGGTCATTTCCAGCACCGTGCGCTTGCCGTCCTTGATGTCGTGCATCTGCTTGGTCAGGTAACGCTCACCTTGACCGGCCAGTTTGGGGAAGTTCGGCGCCGGGCTGTTGCCATCCGGTCCATGGCAAGCACCACATACGGCGGCTTTCGCCTGGCCCGCTGTAGCGTCGCCTGCAGCATGGGCAACACCGGTGATGCCCAAGGTCAACAGCAGACTCACGATCAGTTTGTTCATCAGCTAATCCAACTACGGCTAAGGGTTTAAGAGTTATCTACCGGGTTTACTCACCATCAACTCGTTGATGGCCTGGTAATCCTCAGTACTGCAGTCCATGCACAAACCACGCGGCGGCATTGCCTTGAAACCCTGAGTCACGTGTTGCATCAGCGTAGCCATGCAAACTCGGTTGTACAGCGCCTCCGGATCCTGTGTAGCCTGAGCGCCTAAAAAGCGCGATCAGGACACCAAAAGCGCGCAACCATCAGGTCATACATCGACCTTTTCAGGGTTAGAGAGCGTTTTGCGTTCTAATGCGCAATGAAGGTCTTTCGCTCCCGTGAACTTCATCCTTCGCTGGGACAAAGCACACACAAAATCTGCGGCATTATATACTGGCGCTACTGAAACGGAAACGACACCGCTTGCCGCACCCTTTCTCGGCACCGCCCACATCGGAAATCTCATGCAACTCAAGAATCCCATCCTCGGCCTGTGCCAACAGTCCACGTTCATGCTCAGCGCCGCCAAAGTGGACCAATGCCCCGATGACGAAGGCTTTGAAGTCGCCTTTGCCGGCCGTTCCAACGCCGGCAAGTCCAGCGCGCTGAACACCCTGACCCACGCCAGCCTGGCGCGCACCTCGAAAACCCCGGGCCGCACGCAGCTGCTCAATTTCTTCAAGCTAGACGATGATCGGCGTCTGGTCGACCTGCCGGGCTACGGTTACGCAAAAGTACCTATCCCGTTGAAGCTGCACTGGCAACGTCACCTTGAGGCTTACCTGGGTGGCCGCGAGAGTTTGAAGGGCTTGATCCTGATGATGGACATCCGTCATCCAATGACCGACTTCGACCTGCTGATGCTCGATTGGGCCGTCGCCAGCGGCATGCCGATGCATATCCTGCTGACCAAGGCCGACAAGCTGACCTACGGCGCAGCCAAGAACACCTTGCTCAAAGTGCAGTCCGAAATTCGTAAAGGCTGGGGCGACGCGATCACCATCCAGTTGTTCTCGGCGCCCAAGCGCATGGGCCTGGAAGACGCTTACACCGTGCTGGCCGGCTGGATGCAGTTGGCGGACAAGGGCGCAGAAATCGCCGAGTAACTTTTGCGCAGGCAAAAAAAACCCCGGACTTCGTATGGGGAGGGGAAGTTCGGGGTCCAAGTTCCGGACCGCTAGGGCGGGGTCCAGATATCTGCCAACACTTAACACAACATAGGAGCATTGAAGGGCTTCACCACCCATTCAGTAACTCTGAGTCACAGTTCACGGGTTAAGTTCCGGCAGGTTCAAAAAACTATTGGAAATAACCCGCGACGCTTTCTGATCTAAAGCGCTCTGCCATCACCCTCGGCAATGGCAGAGCCGCGCTGTCAGTGGGCCTGGTCCCAGTTATCGCCCACGCCCACGTCCACCACCAATGGCACGTCCAGCTGGGCCGCCGCACTCATATGCTCGCGGATTTTTTCGCCGACCTGCTCCACCAGATCCTCACGCACCTCAAGCACCAATTCATCGTGCACCTGCAGGATCACTTTGGCGTCCAGGCCAGACTCGGTCAGCCAGTTATCCACCAGCACCATGGCTTTCTTGATGATATCCGCTGCGGTGCCCTGCATCGGCGCGTTGATCGCCGTGCGTTCTGCGGCCGCGCGCTCCTGGGGCTTGTTGGAGTTGATGTCCGGAAGGTACAGCCGACGCCCAAAGAAGGTTTCGACATAACCCTGGTCGGCCGCCTGGGCGCGGGTGCGCTCCATGTATTCACGAACGCCCGGGTAGCGCGCAAAGTACACATCAATGTAGGCCTTGGCGGTCTTGGTATCCACGCCAATGTCCTTGCCGAGCTTCTGCGCGCCCATGCCGTAGATCAGGCCAAAGTTGATCGCCTTGGCACTGCGGCGCTGGTTGGACGTGACCTCTGTCAGCTCAACCTTGAACACTTCGGCGGCGGTGGCGGTGTGCACGTCCAGGTCATTACGGAACGCATTCATCAGCCCCTCGTCCTTGGACAAATGCGCCATGATCCGCAGCTCGATCTGCGAATAGTCCGCCGCCAGCAACTTGTAGCCCTTGGGCGCGACAAACGCCTGGCGAATGCGCCGCCCTTCGGCGGTGCGCACCGGGATATTCTGCAGGTTCGGATCACTGGACGACAAACGCCCGGTGGCCGCCACCGCCTGATGATAAGACGTGTGAATACGCCCGGTACGCGGGTTGATCTGCTCCGGCAGACGGTCGGTATAGGTGCTTTTAAGCTTGCTCATGCTGCGGTACTGCATCAGCACCTTGGGCAACAGGAAGTCATCCTCGGCCAGTTTGGCCAACACTTCTTCAGCCGTGGACGCCTGGCCTTTGCCGGTCTTTTTCAGTACCGGCAAACCGAGTTTTTCGTAGAGGATCGCCCCGAGTTGCTTGGGCGAGCCCAGGTTGAACGCTTCACCGGCGATGTCAAACGCCTGGCGCTCCAGCTCCACCATCTTGTTGCCCAGCTCGATACTCTGGATGCCCAGCAGCGCCTTATCCACCAGCGCGCCCTGACGTTCGATACGCGCCAGTACCGGCACCAAGGGAACTTCGATGTCGGTCAACACACTGGCAAGGCTTGGAATGGCTTCAAGCTGCGCGTGCAACGCCTGGTGCAGGCGCAGCGTCACGTCGGCATCTTCGGCAGCGTAAGGGCCGGCTTGCTCAAGCGGGATCTGATCAAACGTCAGTTGCTTGGCGCCTCTGCCGGCGATGTCCTGGAAACTGACGGTGTCGTAGTCCAGGTACTTCTTGGCCAGGCTATCCATATCGTGACGAGTCGCGGTGGAGTTCAGCACGTAGGATTCGAGCATGGTGTCGAAAGCGATGCCGCGCACGGTAATACCGTTGGCCTGGTCGCCGCCGATGGCACAGTTGGCCAGGATGTTCATGTCGAACTTGGCGTGCTGGCCAACCTTGAGCTTGGTCGCGTCTTCCAGCAACGGCTTCAAGGCCAGCAGTACCATGTCACGGTCCAGTTGCTGCGGCGCACCGATGTAGGAATGGGTCAGCGGAATATAGGCCGCTTCATGGGGCTGCACAGCAAAAGAAACCCCGACCAATTGCGCCTGTTGCGCATCGATCCCGGTGGTTTCGGTGTCGAACGCGAACAATTTTGCCGCGTTGAGCTTTTTCAGCCAGGCATCGAATGTCACCTGGTCGAGGATGGTGGTGTACGACGCTTCTGCGGGTGCCGCAACTTCGACGGCCTCCTCAACAACAGGGGCAGCCTTGAGCTCAACGCGCTTGGCATCACGCTGAATCTCATCAAACCAGCTCTTGAATTCCAGCAGTGTGTACAGCTCCAGCAGCTTTTCGCGGTCGGGCTCGATCAGGTGCAAATCATCCAGGCCCACATCCAGCGGCACATCGACTTTGATCGTCGCCAGCTGATAGGACAGGAATGCCATCTCCTTATGCTCTTCCAGCTTGGCCGGCAGCGTCTTGGCGCCACGGATAGGCAAGGTCGGCACGATATCCAATTGCTCATACAGCTCTTTGATGCCGCCATTCACGCCCACCAGCAAGCCGGAAGCCGTCTTCGGACCAATCCCCGGCACGCCCGGGATGTTATCGGACGAATCGCCCATCAACGCCAGATAGTCGATGATCTGCTCCGGAGCGACGCCAAATTTCTCTTTAACGCCCTCAATGTCCATCGAGCTACCGGTCATGGTGTTGACCAAGGTAATGTGCCCGTCGACCAGCTGCGCCATGTCCTTGTCGCCGGTAGAAATCACTACCGGGCGGTCAGCCGCCGCGCTGCTGCGGGCCAGGGTGCCGATCACGTCATCAGCCTCGACGCCTTCAACGCACAGCAACGGGAAGCCCAGGGCGATCACGCTCTGGTGCAGTGGCTCGATTTGCAGGCGCATGTCATCGGGCATGCTGGGGCGGTTGGCCTTGTATTCGGCGTACATCTCATCGCGAAAGGTCCCACCCTTGGCGTCGAACACCACCGCGAACGGGCTGTTCGGGTACTGCTTGCGCAGGCTTTTGAGCATGTTCAACACGCCCTTGACCGCGCCGGTCGGCAGGCCTTTTGACGTAGTCAGCGGTGGCAACGCGTGGAAGGCGCGGTACAGATAAGAAGAACCGTCCACCAGGACGAGGGGGGCTTGGCTCATGAGCAGGATCAACCTTTTCGGCGGGTCAGGCGCTAGAATAGCCGGACCAATGACGACAAAGGGACAAGGTTATCATGCGTACAGTAAATCGCCTGTTGTTGACCGGCTTGATTGCACTCACTCCGATAGTGGCCATGGCGGCGGATACTGCGCCGTCAGGCGACCCGGAAGTTACCATTCGCACGGAAGGCGACAGGACCATCCAGGAATATCGCCAAAACGGCTTCCTGTACGCAATCAAGATAACCAAGAAGGGATTCCCACCGTACTTCCTGGTGCGCTCGGACGGAACCGATGCGAACTTCATCCGCTCTGACCAGCCGGATATGCTGATCCCGTCATGGAAGATCTTCGAATGGAAATGATTTCTTAACTTAAATTGGCGCCGCGCACCGCGGCGCCCGTACTGGCAGTTTAAACATGTCTGTGTTCACTCCCCTGGCTCGGCCCGAGCTGGAAACCTTTCTCGCCCCTTACGGGCTCGGCCGCCTGCTTGATTTCCAGGGGATTGCCGCGGGTAGCGAAAACACCAACTTCTTTATCAGCCTGGAACAGGGCGAATTCGTCCTGACCCTGGTTGAGCGCGGCCCAGTGGCGGAAATGCCGTTCTTCATCGAACTGCTAGACGTACTCCACGACGCCGACCTGCCGGTGCCTTACGCCCTGCGTACCACCGACGGCGTAGCGCTTCGCGAACTCAAAGGCAAACCGGCGCTGTTGCAACCGCGCCTGGCCGGCAAGCACATCAAAGACGCCAACGCCCAGCATTGCGCCCAGGTCGGCGACCTGCTCGGCCACCTGCACCTGGCGACCCAAGGCGACAAAGTGCTGGAGCGCAAGACCGATCGCGGCCTGGCGTGGATGCTCACTGAAGGCGCGCAGCTTATTTCACACCTGAACGACGCCCAGCAGCGCCTGCTGCAAGCGGCCTTGAGCGAAATCCAAGCCCACAAGGCCGACATCCTCGCCCTGCCGCGCGCCAACGTGCACGCCGACTTGTTCCGCGACAACGCGATGTTCGAAGGCACGCACCTCACCGGCTTGATCGACTTCTACAACGCCTGCTCAGGCCCGATGCTCTACGACGTGGCCATCGCCTTGAATGACTGGTGCTCCGACGCCGATGGCGTGATTGATAGGCAACGCGCCCGTGCCTTGCTGGGCGCCTACGCGGGCCTGCGGCCGTTTACCGCCAAGGAAGCCGAGCTGTGGCCGACCCTGCTGCGCGTGGCGTGTGTGCGCTTCTGGCTGTCGCGCCTGATCGCCGCGGAATCGTTTGCCGGGCAGGATGTGTTGATCCATGACCCGGCGGAGTTCGAGCATCGACTGGCGCAGCGCCAGCAGGTCACTGTCCACCTGCCGTTCGCACTTTAAAATGTGGGAGCGGGCTTGCTCGCGAATGCGCAGTGTCAGTAAATACATCTATTACTGATCCACCGCATTCGCGAGCAAGCCCGCTCCCACATGGGTTATGTATTTGCAGTTAGAGCGAGTCCAGGCACCCGGCCAAGTCATTCCCCAGCTTCTCCAGCACCTGCTCGTAACCCTGCGCCGTCGCCGGGGTATAACCGCCCAACGCATCCAGCTCCGCCAACTTCACCGGCAAGCCCGCCACCAGCGTTTCGGCCAAACGCGGACGCAACGGCGGCTCGCTGAACACACAGGTTTTACCCACTTCCTGCAAACGCGTACGCATTGCCGCCACATGCTGGGCGCCCGGTTGCACTTCGGCGGCCACGCTGAACACGCCCGCGTGCTTAAGCCCGTAAGCGTCTTCGAAGTAGTCAAACGCCTCGTGGAACACGAAGTATGGCTTGTCGCCGACGGTGGACAGGCGCGCCTTCAAGCGTGCGTCCAACGCATCCAGACGCTCATCGAACGCCTTCACGTTGCTCTGATAACGCGCTGCATTGTCCGGGTCGGCAGTGCTGAGGTCGGACGCCATGCGCGCCGCAATCACCCGAGCATTGACCGTCGACAACCACAAATGCGCATCCAGGCTGCCAGGGCGGTGATCGTGGTCGTGTTCGTCGGCATCATCGGCGTGGGAGTGGCTATCTTCGGCGAACCGACGCAATTTCATCCCAGGCAAGTCCTGAACGGCCACGGTCGGCAGGCTACGCCCCTTGAGCACGCGTGGCAGGAAGCTTTCCATGTCCGGGCCGATCCAATACAGCAGGTCTACCGACTGCACGCGCCGTACGTCGGATGGGCGCAAGGCATAGTTATGCGGCGACGCGCCAGGCGGCAACAGCACCTCTGGAATCGCCACGCCGTCCTGCACAGCGGCGGCGATCAACTGCAACGGTTTGATGCTGGTCAGCACCTTGACCTCAGCCTGAGCGGCCCCGGCGATGAACAAACTGGTGACAAATACGACAAAAACGGGAAAAAGTCGGGACACGATGACCACTCAATGGCGTAGGAACAGGTAACATAATAACGTCTCTATCAAATGTCTGTCGCCGCTCATGCCTAAAACACCGCTTGCCAGCCGTCCCCACGACCACTCTCACTGCGTACACACTGCGCTGTCAGAGGCCGATACCCTGTGCGCGCAGAAAGGCTTGCGCCTGACCGCCCTGCGTCGTCGGGTGCTGGAGCTGGTGTGGCAAAGCCACAAGCCGCTGGGCGCCTACGACATTCTTGGCGTGCTCAGCGAGCAGGACGGCCGCCGCGCCGCGCCGCCAACGGTGTACCGTGCGCTGGACTTTTTGCTGGAAAACGGCCTGGTGCATCGCATCGCATCGCTCAACGCCTTTGTCGGCTGCAGCCACCCGGAACACGCGCACCAGGGCCAATTCCTGATCTGCCGCGAATGCCACGCCGCCATCGAGCTTGAACAAAAAAGCATCAGCGACGCTATCGTTAAAAGCTCCGCCGACGTGGGCTTCAAGGTCGAAGGGCAAACGGTCGAAGTGGTGGGGCTCTGCTCCGGTTGCCAGGGGGCTTGATGAGCAACGCGTTAATCCGCCTGGAGCAGGTTGGGGTCACGTTCGCCGGGCAAAACGTACTGGATAACATCGCGTTGAGCGTGGAGCCGGGGCAGATCGTGACGCTGATCGGCCCCAATGGCGCCGGCAAGACCACGCTGGTGCGCGCCGTGCTTGGCCTGCTCAAGCCCGACAGCGGCAGCGTGTGGCGCAAGCCCAAGCTGCGCGTCGGTTACATGCCGCAAAAATTACACGTCGATCCAACCCTGCCCCTGTCCGTACTGCGCTTCCTGCGCCTGGTGCCTGACGTCGACCGCGCGCGCGCGCAGGCGGCGCTCAAGGAAGTCGGCGCCGAACAGGTCATCGACAGCCCGGTACAGAGCATCTCCGGCGGCGAAATGCAGCGCGTATTGCTGGCCCGCGCCCTGTTGCGCGAACCCGAGCTGTTGGTACTTGATGAACCTGTACAAGGCGTCGATGTTGCCGGGCAGGCCGAGCTGTACAGCCTGATCACCCGCCTGCGCGACCGCCATGGCTGCGGCGTGCTGATGGTCTCCCACGACTTGCACCTGGTGATGAGCACCACCGATCAAGTGGTGTGCCTCAACCGCCACGTGTGCTGCTCCGGCCACCCGGAACAGGTGAGCGGCGATCCGGCTTTCGTCGAGCTGTTCGGCAAAAACGCGCAGAGCCTGGCGATTTACCACCACCATCACGACCACGCCCATGATTTGCATGGCGCCGTGGTCGACGATCCCGCTACGCCTCAACCCCACGTTCATGGAGATAGCTGCAAGCATGGCTGATTTTCTGCTCTACGCCCTGCTGGCAGGCTTGGCTTTGGCACTGGTGGCGGGCCCCTTGGGCTCGTTCGTGGTCTGGCGGCGCATGGCCTATTTTGGCGACACGTTGTCGCATGCTGCGCTGCTGGGCGTGGCCATGGGGTTCTTGCTGGATGTAAGCCCGACCATCGCCGTCACCGTGGGCTGCCTGCTGCTGGCAGTGCTGCTGGTAACCCTGCAACAACGCCAGCCGCTGGCCTCGGACACGCTGCTGGGCATTCTGGCGCCAAGCACGCTGTCGCTGGGCCTGGTGGTATTGAGCTTTATGCATGAAGTGCGCATCGACCTGATGGCTTACCTGTTCGGCGACCTGCTGGCGATCAGCCCCACCGACCTTGCCTGGATCCTCGGCGGCAGCGCCGCTGTGCTGGTGCTGCTGGTGACCCTGTGGCGTCCACTGCTGGCAATTACCGTGCACGAAGAGCTGGCCACCGTGGAAGGTTTGCCCGTGCCGGCGCTGCGCATGACCCTGATGCTGCTGATCGCGGTGGTGATTGCTGTCGCAATGAAGATTGTCGGCGTATTGTTGATCACGTCGCTGCTGATCATTCCCGCAGCCGCCGCCCAGCGCCATGCCCGCTCACCCGAGCAGATGGCCATCGGCGCCAGCCTGCTGGGCATGCTCGCCGTGTGCGGGGGCCTGGCGCTGTCCTGGTTCAAGGACACGCCGGCCGGGCCGTCGATTGTGGTCACGGCCGCCGCCCTGTTTCTGCTGAGTTTTGTCCTGCCCCGTCGAGGGGTGTAGACTTGCTCGCTTTTTGCGCAAATAGAGAGTCGCAGGAATGAAGCCGTTCAACTCCCGTTATCTGCTCCTTGCCGCATTTTCCCTGCTGCTGGGCGCCTGCCAAAGCACACCGCCCGCCGCCCCTGAGGCACCGGACCCGCGTGCTGCGGCCATCGCGCAGCTGGAGCAAAACCTGGCCAGCAGTGAACTGGCCACCGCCGAAGACGAGCTGGCCGCATTGCAGGCCCAGTCGCCCAACGACCCGGCGCTGGAAAACTACCAGCGCCAATTGGCTGAAGCCTACCTGCAGCGCAGCCAGATCGTGTTGCAAAAAGGTGATGTGAATGCTGCCGCTACGGCGTTAAGCCGCGCACGCGCCTTGATGCCCAAGGCTCCGGCGCTCACTGGCGGCGTCAACAGCGCCATCAGCCACGCCCGCAAAGCCGAGCTGGATAAAGCCGAAGCCGCCCTGAAAGCCGCTGAAGCCAAGCCACCCGCCAAGGTCATCGACCCGGCGGCTGAAAGCACCACCGTTGCGCTGAACCTCACCGATGTTGAAGAACTTCGCCATCAGTTGGATGCGATCGCCACCGATGTGGTGAATTACCAGTGCGATGTGACCATTCAGGCGCCGCGCACCCAGGATTACCCGTGGCTGGCCACACTGCTGACCAAACGGGTGAAGCGCATTGATTCGGCGTATGACCTGAAGATTCACCGGCAGATTGTGAAACACATCCCGGCGCAGGTTGTGTTGATTCCGCGCAAAACCGAGTAAAGCCGTTCGCGAGCAAGCCCGCTCCCACCTTTGACCGCATTCCAAACTTGGAACTGGGTCAAAGGTGGGAGCGGGCTTGCTCGCGAAGGCGGTCTAACAGCCAACCAAAAGCTTAAGCTGGAATCGCCTTGGCCTTAGGCTCCCGCGCCCACACCCGATGCTGCGCAATCGCCGCAAAGAATGCCTTGAACGCCTTGGCATCCGCGCCAACGATCAACCCCGCATCCGCCTCCAGCTTAAGCTGATCCAGCAACGGTTTGGCATCACTGGCAACTGCAATCGCCTTCAAGTGCTTGTACGCCTCCAACACGAAGTGCAACGCCACGCCATCACCGCTCAGCGCCTTGATCGACTCTTTACCGCCCGGTACGAACACCGCATCAAACGCAACCGACGGCATGCCTTCCATTGACGCATCCACCGGCAGGCTCTTGCCATCCGCCGTCTTCACCGGTGCCGACGTCGGCCCCAGCACCTTGGCATGCGCACCTTCGGCGGCCAGCGCCGTCTTCAGCGCCGCGATCGCCGCGCCATCCACACCGTTAGCCGCAAGAATCGCGACTTTGCGCGTTTTGATATCGCCCGACAGCAGGTTCACTTGGCTCAACGCCGGCGACTCTTTGAGCGACGTCTTGCGTGGCGGCACCGTGCCTTTGGTCGGTGCCGGCAAGCCGAGGTTCTGCGCAACGCGCTTGGCCAGCTCCAGGTCGATATTGGCCAGAATCTCGTTGACCTGACGTGCGCGGATAAACTCACGCTCCACCTTGCCCAACTCGAAGCTGTAGGCCGCGATGATGTGCTCTTTCTCGTGGTGGCTCATGCTGTGGAAAAACAGCGTGGCTTGCGAGAAGTGGTCGCCGAACGACTCACTGCGCTCACGCACCTTGTTGGCGTCGACGCGCTCGTAATAAGTCTCGAACCCGCCATCCTGAGCCGCCGGTGGCGTTTCTTTCGGCCAACCGCCATCAATCGAGTTCGGCTCATACGATGCACGGCCCTTGTCGATCACCGTGCGATGCTGGGCATCGCGCTGGCCGTTATGGAACGGCGTGACCGGCCGGTTGATCGGCAGCTCATGGAAGTTCGGGCCACCGAGTCGGCTGATCTGCGTATCGGTGTAGGAAAACAGACGGCCTTGCAGCAGCGGGTCGTTGGTGAAGTCGATACCCGGCACGATATGGCCTGGGCAAAAGGCGACCTGTTCGACCTCGGCAAAGAAGTTGTCCGGGTTGCGGTTGAGCACCATTTTGCCCAGCGGCGTAATCGGCACCAGCTCTTCGGGGATGATCTTGGTCGGATCGAGCAGGTCGAAGTCGAACTTGTGTTCGTCCTCTTCGGCAACGATTTGCACGCCCAATTCCCACTCAGGGTAATCACCGCCCTCGATCGCTTCCCACAGGTCGCGACGGTGGTGATCGGTGTCTTTACCTGCAAGCTTTTGCGCTTCGTCCCACACCAGCGAGCAGGTGCCGACTTTCGGGTGCCAGTGGAATTTAACGAAGCTGGACTTACCTTCGGTATTGATCAACCGGAAGGTGTGAATACCAAAACCCTGCATGGAGCGCAGGCTTTTCGGAATGGCGCGGTCGGACATGGCCCACAGCACCATATGCGCCGATTCCGGCTGCAACGAGACGAAATCCCAGAACGTATCGTGGGCCGAGCCGCCGGTAGGAATTTCGTTATGGGGCTCAGGCTTTACCGCATGCACAAAGTCCGGAAACTTGATCGCATCCTGGATGAAGAAGATCGGCATGTTGTTGCCCACCAGGTCGAAGTTGCCTTCGTCGGTGAAAAACTTCACCGCAAAGCCGCGCACGTCACGCACGGTATCGCCCGAACCACGCGGGCCCTGCACGGTAGAGAAACGCACGAACACCGGGGTTTTGTGCTCCGGGTTACGCAGGAAACCAGCCTTGCTCAGCGCCGAATGGTTCTGATACGTCTGGAAATAACCATGGGCACCGGTGCCACGGGCATGCACGATGCGCTCCGGGATACGCTCATGGTCAAAGTGCGTGATTTTTTCACGCATGATGAAGTCTTCCAGCAGCGAGGGGCCACGGGCGCCGACTTTAAGGGTGTTCTGGTTATCGGAAATCTTTACGCCCTGGTTGGTGCGCAGCGCCTGGCCGGTCGCATCGGAGCGAAACTCTTCCAGGGCCTGTAGCTTGGCGTTGGTGTTGCCACGGTCCAGGGTATCGGTGCCCGCAAGCTCACTCTTGGGCGGGGTGGCTGGCTTCTTGGTACTCATCAGGCAAAACTCCTTAATCAAAGTGGCCAGAGCGGACCCCCGGCTCGTTTGAGCAAAACCCCAGGCACGGCACCTGAGGAAATCGCGTTGCTTAAGTAGTGACTGATGGGGTTTTTAGCCGTTCCTTTTTTATGACCTTTGATCGCGTTATTGCCAAATCGCTGGTTGAATGCGAAATAAATGCTAAGAAACGCTATACGGACAGGCTAAAATGCGCGCCCGGCTAACCGCTGATCCCTTTTCCATGCGCCCCACAAGGTTCGCTACGTGATCGAGTTTCATAACGTCCATAAAACCTACCGCGTCGCCGGTAAGGAAATCCCCGCACTGCACCCCACCAGCCTGCGCGTCGAAAACGGCCAGGTGTTCGGCCTGATTGGCCACTCCGGTGCGGGCAAAAGTACCCTGCTGCGCCTGATCAATCGCCTGGAGCAGCCAAGCGGGGGTCAGATCAACGTCGACGGTGAAGAAGTCACTGCTCTGGACGCCAACGGCCTGCGCCGTTTTCGTCAGCAAGTCGGGATGATCTTCCAGCACTTCAACCTGCTGGCGTCCAAGACCGTCGCCGACAACGTGGCCTTGCCGCTGGCCCTGGCCGGCGAGTTGTCGCGTAAAGACATCGACCTGCGCGTGGCTGAACTGCTCGCCCGCGTGGGCCTGTCGGATCATGCCAAGAAGTACCCGGCGCAGTTGTCCGGCGGCCAGAAGCAGCGCGTCGGCATCGCCCGCGCCCTGGCGACCAAGCCAAAAATTTTGCTGTGCGACGAAGCCACCAGCGCCCTCGACCCGCAAACCACCGCCTCGGTGCTCAAGTTGTTGGCCGAGATCAACCGCGAGTTGAAGCTGACCATCGTATTGATCACCCATGAAATGGACGTGATCCGCCGCGTGTGCGACCAGGTGGCCGTGATGGACGCCGGCGTGATCGTCGAGCAAGGCTCGGTGGCCGAGGTTTTCCTGCACCCCAAGCACCCGACCACCAAGCGCTTTGTGCAGGAAGCCGAGCAAGTCGATGAAGGCGAGCAGCGTGATGCGTTTGCCCATGTGCCGGGCCGCATCGTGCGCCTGACGTTCCAGGGCGAAGCGACCTACGCGCCATTGCTGGGGACCGTCGCCCGCGAAACGGGAGTGGACTACAGCATCCTTGCCGGTCGTATCGACCACATCAAAGACACCCCCTACGGGCAACTGACCCTCGCCGTGACCGGTGGGGACATGGACGCCGCCTTCGCCCGCTTTACTGCGGCAGACGTCCACATGGAGGTTCTGCGCTAATGGAAGTCCTGTTGAGTTTCTTCGCCAATATCGACTGGTCCGAAATCTGGCTGGCAACCGGCGACACCATGACCATGCTGTTCGGTTCGCTGTTCTTCACCGTGGTGCTGGGCCTGCCGTTGGGCGTGCTGTTGTTCCTGACCAGCCCGCGCCAGCTGTTTGAACAAAAAGGCCTGTACGCGCTGCTGTCGCTGATCGTGAACATCCTGCGTTCGCTGCCGTTCATCATCCTGCTGATTGTGATGATCCCGTTCACCGTACTCATCACCGGCACTTCGCTGGGGGTGGCCGGCGCGATCCCGCCGCTGGTGGTCGGTGCGACGCCGTTCTTCGCGCGCCTGGTGGAAACCGCCTTGCGCGAAGTAGACCGCGGCATCATCGAGGCCACGCAGTCCATGGGCGCCAGCACGCGTCAGATCATTACCAACGCGCTGCTGCCCGAAGCTCGCCCTGGCATTTTCGCGGCGATTACGGTGACGGCTATTACACTGGTTTCCTACACGGCCATGGCCGGTGTGGTGGGTGCCGGTGGCTTGGGTGACCTGGCGATCCGCTTCGGTTATCAGCGTTTCCAGACCGATGTGATGGTGGTCACCGTGGTGATGCTGTTGATCCTGGTGCAAATTCTGCAAACCGTCGGCGACAAGCTGGTGGTGCATTTTTCTCGAAAATAACGGCCATTGCCGGCCCCCGCCGGCACATGCCCGAACAAGGAGCTTGTTGGATGAAAAAACTACTGGTTGCTTTCGCCGCCGTTGCCGCGTTTTCTGCCCATGCTGCCGAGACTATTACAGTCGCTGCATCGCCGGTGCCCCACGCGGAAATCCTCGAATTCGTGAAGCCTGCACTCGCCAAAGCAGGCGTGGACCTGCAGGTCAAAGTCTTCACCGACTACGTGCAGCCAAACGTACAGGTGGCTGAAAAGCGTCTGGACGCCAACTTCTTCCAGCACCAGCCGTACCTGGATGAGTTCAACAAAGCCAAGGGCACTCACCTGGTGAGCGTTGGCGCGGTACACCTGGAACCCCTGGGCGCTTACTCCAGCAAGTACAAAAAGCTGGAAGACCTGCCAAGCGGCGCCAATGTCGTGATCCCGAACGACGCCACCAACGGCGGCCGCGCGCTATTGCTGCTGGCCAAGCACAACCTGATCACCCTGAAGGACCCGACCAACATCCTGTCGACCATCAAGGACATCACCGCCAACCCGAAAAACCTGAAATTCCGCGAACTGGAAGCCGCCACCCTGCCGCGCGTGCTGACCCAGGTCGACCTGGCGCTGATCAACACCAACTACGCCCTGGAAGCCAAGCTGGACCCATCCGAGGATGCGCTGGTGATCGAAGGCAACGACTCGCCTTACGTGAACATCCTGGTGACCCGCGAAGACAACAAAGATTCGGACGCCGTGAAGAAGCTGGTTGCAGCCCTGCACACGCCGGAAGTGAAAGCGTTCATTCTTGAGAAGTACAAAGGCGCGATTCTGCCGGCGTTCTGATCAAACCCGATCTTCACAACACCGAAGATCAAAAAATGTGGGAGCGGGCTTGCTCGCGAAGGCGGTGGTTCAGTCACTTATTAGTCGACTGACACTGCGCATTCGCGAGCAAGCCCGCTCCCACATTTGTTTCGTGTGGCTTTTGCTATCAGCGCAGGGCTGGCACCACCTCATGGGTCAGCCATTGGCGCAGGCACCGATTCTCCGGGTAGTAGTGGTAGATAAGCAGCGCGTAGACGCCAGACTCACTGACCATCAACGTCGGCGCACAGTGGCCATGAGTGATCAGCGGCAGGGTGTGTTGTTGGTCGGGATCGAGCTTGCGCAGTAACGCAGGGTTTAGGTGCAGGCCCATCAGGTGGCCGATGTCGGAGGCGCTGAACCAGGCTTGGCTGTCGACCAGCACGGCGTGCAGCTGGTGATGGTGGCGGGTGAAGACTTTGGGTGTGATCGGTGGATCAGGGGTAAGTGATTGCATGGTCTAGCTCCTAACGTATCAAGGGACCGCCAAGCACTACTTCCACGTAATGGGTGGCGGCTGTACGCAGGTGTGGAAGACCGGGACGTTAGGCACCCGGCGCACTCGAAAGCGCCCCGCGCACAGCCACCATAAAACACAGACAAGAAAAAGCGCCTGACACTTGGTGGCGCTTTGTGCGCCTAACGATATAAGGGCTTCCACACCCTGTCACTGAATTTGCAGCGACAGGCCAAAGACTAGCCACCCCAACACCGTCCAACAAGTTCACGCACAGCGCGACAACACGTGGGAAATCTCCGACGACACCCTGTTCAAACCTTGCACAAAACCCAATGTGGGAGCGGGCTTGCTCGCGAAGGCGGTGGTTCAGTCGATAAATTGGGTGACTGACACTCCGC